>DATBJG010000055.1:0-3607 GCA_036556585.1 Vicinamibacterales bacterium | reverse complement strand
CCGCGCCAGTTCGAGTTTCCGCCGAACATTCCCGTATTCGATTCGGCCGGCAGGTACTGCACGGTGTATTCCTGGTGACCCACCCAGAACCTGAATGGATGATCCAGGTGATATCGCGAGAGTGAACGGATGCCGTACGGCCCAAGAAATTCCTTCTCATCGAACAGGTACGCCAGAACGCGCTCCAACTTCTTCTTGGTCAGAGTGGACAGGATCCGCCGATTGTTGTATCCAACAAACCCCCGGTCCGTGGGGGCCATATGCGAAAGCAACTCTGGGTGACGCTTCTTTCCCAACTCGATCATCTCCATGAGTCTGGGGTGCTTGGTCAGCGATTCCTCTTCGAAAACCGTTGAGGCGCACAGCGGCAGCATGCCCACGAGCGACCTGACTTTCAGCCGTTTCGCCTCGCCGTTCGGAAGACGCAGCACGTCGTAGTAGAAGCCATCCTCCTCGTCCCACATGTTGTCGTGATTCTGGCCGATACGGTCCATGGCGTAAGCGATCCACATGAAATGCTGGACGAACTTGAACGCGAAATCCTCGTATATCGAGTCGTAATCGCAGAGGATGAGCGACATCTCCAGCATGCACTGGCAATAGAAGGCCATCCACGCCGTCCCATCGGCCTGCTCGAGCGAGCCGCCGGTCGGAAGCTCCGCGCTGCGGTCGAAGACACCGATGTTGTCGAGTCCAAGGAACCCGCCCGCAAATACGTTGCGGCCCGACGGGTCTTTCCGGTTGACCCACCAGTTGAAGTTGAGCATCAGGCCCTGGAACGAACGCTCCAGGAAGCGCGGGTCGGCACGCCCGAGCGCGCGTTCCATCTTGAACAAATACAACGTGGCCCAGGCGTGCACCGGCGGATTCACGTCGCTGAAGTTCCACTCATACGCGGGAATCTGGCCATTGGGATGGAAGTACAGGCCCCGCAGCATCAACAGCAACTGCTCCTTGGCGAAATCGAAGTCGACCAGTGCAAGTGAGATGGTATGGAAGGCGAGATCCCACGCCGCATACCACGGGTACTCCCACTTGTCCGGCATCGAGATCACTTCGGCATTGAGCATGTGGAACCACTCGGTGTTCCGCACGCCCGGGCGAATCCCTTCGGCAAGCGGGTGACTGCGGTGCTCGCTGAGCCACTTCTCGAGATCGAAGTAGTAGAACTGCTTACCCCAGAGCATGCCGGCCAGCGCCTGACGATGAACGCGACGCTCGTCTTCGGTCAGCGATTTCGGCGTAATCCGCTGGAAAAACTCGTTCGCTTCCTTGAGCCGGCTCTCGACAATGTGCTCGAAGCCGTTGAATGCGTCTTTCACCGGTGCACCCGTCAGTCGGAGACGAACCGTATGGCTTCCGCCTCCAGGCACGTCGAGCACGTAGAGCGCCGCGGCCTTGGTCCCGACTCGATCAGGATTGACTGCCGCGCGGTTTCCCGCGGTCACAAACAGGTGGAAGGCATCCTTCACATAGGGTGAAGGGTTGGGCTGACCCCAGAGGTGCCGTGCGTTGCTCTCGTTCTCGGTGAACAGCAACTCTGGCGATCCCTCGCAGCACAGCTCGTATTTGCCGAGCTGATGATGCGAGGCTTGAATGACGGCAGGCCCGGTCGCTGTCAGGGAAGGCTTGGGTTCGTTTTCGCCCCAGGACCAAGTGTTGCGGAACCAGAGTGTCGGGAGCAGGTGCAATTGGGCCGACTCCGGACCGCGATTGTGGACGGTGATTTTAACCAGGACGTCTTCGGGTCCCGCCTTGGCGTACTCGACGAAGACGTCGAAGTAGCGGTCATCGTCGAAGATGCCCGTGTCGAGCAATTCGTACTCGAGCTGTTCCCGTGACCGCATGTGGTTCGTCTCGACAAGGTCGCGGTACGGATACTCCCGCTGCGGGTACTTGTAGAGGTACTTCATGTAGGAGTGCGTAGGGGTGCTGTCGACGTAGAAGTAGTACTCCTTGACGTCCTCCCCGTGATTGCCTTCGGCGTTGGTCAGTCCGAACAGGCGCTCTTTCAGGATCGGGTCGCGCCCGTTCCACAGGGCGAGCGCGAAGCAGAGTCGCTGCTTGTCGTCACTGATGCCGCCAAGCCCGTCCTCGCCCCACCGGTAGGCGCGCGAGCGCGACTGGTCGTGGGAGAAATACGCCCACGCATTGCCGTCGTTGCTGTAGTCCTCGCGGACGGTCCCCCACTGTCGCTCGCTGAGATATGGTCCCCACTTCTTCCACGGAATGCCCGCTTCACGCGCGTCGTTCAATCGCGCTTGTTCGGTCACGTCGACGATTGCTGGCTTGGCCATGGCGGGCGTCCTTTCGAGTTGATGCGATCAAGCGCCTGCGTGGAGCACACCTGATGCCGGCCGCCAGCCGATTCGCGGACCCGTGAAACTCCTGAAAACACGTGCATCTTTTGAGTCGAAGCCGCCACCGAGGACGAGGTGCCGCCTCCGTCATACCGGAGGCCCTCCAAATCCACACCAGTCTCCCGCGGCGGCGCGCGGGCAATTTCCGCGGACACGGCGTCATACTGCAGGCACGCGGCTTGCGACGGTCGCGCTTCGAACGTGACGATTGCCAGGCGCCTGGTCGTCCTGCTCACGGTGCCGCTCGTGGCACTGCTCGGTCTTGGTGTCTTTTCACGGCTGCAACTCGCGCAGATCGAGGCGCGCAGCCGCTTCGTTGCGGAAACACGGATCGTCGCCCTCGCGACCCTGGGCAATCTCTCTCGCGGTTCCGCCGAGATGCGCGTCAACGTGCGCAGCTATCTGCTGGCGGAAACCGATACGCAGCGAGCGGCGGCTCGAGCAGCCTTCGACGAGGACGAAGGGGACGTGAACCGCCTGCTTCGGCAATACGCCGACGGGCTGGTCCTCGGAGACAAGGAGCGCCGGCTTCTCGGTGAGTTTGAGGGGCTCAGCCGCGAATGGATTGCTGACGCCAAGCAGGCCATGTCGCTGACCGACGAAGGGCGCGGTCGCGAAGCCATCACCTTTCTCAACGGGCGCATCAGCGAGGTCGGTTTCCGTCTCAGCAGGGTGTCGAATGAATGGATCGCGCTCGACCAGGAGGCGGCCACGGTTGCCGGCGCCGAATCCCTCGCCGTCATCAACCGCTTCCGGCGGGACATGCTGATTGCCAACTCGGTGGCCCTCGTCCTGACCGGGATCCTGGGATTTCTGACCGTCCGCCGGATCATCACCCCGATCCAGGCGCTGGAGTCCTCCGTCAGGGGTATCGCCGCGGGCGACTACGGGCAGGCCGTCCCGTTCGTGCGCGCCACTGACGAGACCGGCGGTCTCGCCCGGTCGATAGACGTCCTCAAGCAGGGTGCTGCCGCGATGGACGAACAGCGGTGGGTCAAGGGCAACGTCTCCCGGCTCACCCGCGTGCTGCAGGGCGCAAGCTCACTTCCGGAGTTCGGCCAACGGCTGCTGTCCGATCTTGTGCCGACGCTCGGCGGTGGTATCGCGGCCTTTTACGTGATCGACGACGTGCAGACGCGACTGGACCGCGTGACTGGATACGGCCTGGCAGAAAGCTCCGGGCCGGCTGAACCGATCCGGGTTGGAGAAGGGTTGATTGGCCAGTGTGCGCAGGAACGAAAGGTCGC
>DATBJG010000054.1:0-8665 GCA_036556585.1 Vicinamibacterales bacterium | reverse complement strand
GCGGCCGAGGCCTATCGCAAGATCCGCAATACACTGCGCTACCTGTCGATGAACCTGTACGACTTCAATCCGACCTCTGATCGGGTTCCGCTCGAGAAGCTGGCCGAAGTGGACCGCTACATTCTGGCCCGGTATGCCGAGCAGGCGCTGCGGGTTCTGCAGGCCTATCGGGAGTACGACTATCCGACGATCTTTCAGATCCTCAACGGATTCATGACCGTCGATTTGAGCGCGTTCTATGCGGATGTGTCGAAGGACTGCCTTTACACGTTCGCCCCCCGGTCGCGGGAGCGACGCTCCGCACAAACCGCCATGTATCTGATGGCCGACGGTCTCACCCGCCTGATCGCGCCGATCCTGGCATTTACCGCCGACGAGTTGTGGCGGTTTCTGCCGGGCGAACGTGAGGAATCGGTTCACATCGGCCTGTTTCCGCAGGACGCCGACCTGGCTGCGCTGGCAGACCAGGCGCTGCTCACACGGTGGACTCGACTCATCGACGTTCGGGACCACGTGCTGGCCGCAATCGAGCCGCGTCGGAAGGACAAGACGATTGGGAGTTCACTTGAGGCCAAGGTGGCGCTCTCGGCCTCGAAGGACGACTTCCTGCTGCTCGAACCTCGTCGTGACGATCTGCCGATGTTGTTCATCGTGTCGCAGGTGACGCTCGAGCAGGGTAACGGGCACATCACCGCGACCGTGACGGCTGCGGACGGGGTCAAGTGCGAACGATGCTGGCGTATCGTCCCAAGCGTGTCAGCTGATCCCCCGCGTAAAGGGATCTGCAATCGTTGTGAGGGCGCGCTGACGGAGCCGTTGAACTCGTGAGGATCCGGTGTCGGCCGTCGTGAGCCGCCTGCGGGCCCATGCCGCCGATCTCTGGCTGGCCGGTTTCATCGTGGCGCTCGATCAAGCGACCAAGCCACTGGTGAGGGCAATGGTTCCAGCCTACGACAGCATCACGATCGTGCCGGGGTTCCTCAACCTGACGCACGTGCAGAATACCGGGGCGGCGTTCGGAATCCTGAATCTGACCGATTTTCCGTTCAAGACGCCGATTCTGATTACCGTGCACGTGATCGCGCTGCTCAGCATCGGGCTCTACGCGGTGAGCCTGCCGCTCAACCAGCGTCTGGTGCGAACCGGGCTGGGTCTGATCCTGGGGGGCGCCGTCGGTAACCTGATCGACCGGTTGCGATACGGATACGTACTCGATTTCGTCGACGTCTATTGGCGTCAGTACCATTTCTGGGCGTTCAACGTCGCGGACGCCGCAATTACCATCGGGGTCGCTATGATCATTCTGGATCTGCTCGTGACGCACGGGCCGGCGAAGGCCGAAGGAGACCCCACACCCCAGTAAACACATGCATCCCATCCTCTTCAGTATTGGTCCTTTCACCATCTACACCTACGGCGTGCTGTTGGCCGCTGCGTACCTGGTTGGCTTGAAGCTGGCCATGATCCGGGCACGATCGCGGTTCCTCGACAGTACCCGTGTGCTGGACCTGGGGGTCTGGATCATCATCAGTGCCCTGGTGGGCGCCAAGTTGATGCTGCTGATTGTGGACTTCCAGTACTTTCGCGCGAACCCGGCAGAACTCGTCTCTCTCGCGCGGTCAGGCGGGGTGTTCTACGGGGGTTTGATTCTCGCAGTGATCGTTTCTCTCTGGTACATCCGCCGGCAGGGTCTCCCGTTGTGGACGACCTGCGATGTGTTTGCGCCGGGCATCGCGCTCGGTCATGTGGTTGGACGGCTCGGTTGTCTGATGGCAGGCTGTTGCTTTGGCAAGCCTGCCGATGTCCCGTGGGCAATTACGTTCACCGATCCGGCAGCCTCGGTGAATGGAACGCCACTGGGTGTTCCCCTCCATCCCGCACAGCTTTACGAAGCCGGCGCCGAGCTCGTGATTCTCGGATTCCTTCTGGCAACGGAACGCCGTGGCCGTGCGTTCCCTGGTCGCACGTTCTGGACCTACATGCTGCTGTATGCCGTGTCGCGCTATGTGGTCGAGTTCTATCGTGGCGATCCCCGCGGTGTGGTCCTCGGCATGTCGACGTCTCAGTTCATTTCTCTCCTGATCGGCCCGCTCAGCGTTGTCATGCTGGTCTGGCTGGCTCGTCGCCAGTCGGCCCCTTCGCCCGAGAGCGCGGAAAAGCGCGCGGCTTGAGCCGAGGTCTATCCAATCGATTGAAAACGGACGGGCGATAGCCAACGGTATGAGCGAGCCGCCGACACATCTCGAGTTCCAGGTCCCTGCCTCGGAAAGTGGCGCACGTCTGGATCAGTTTCTGGTCGGGGTCGTCCCCGACCATTCACGATCGCAGATTCAGCGCCTGATCAAGGACGGCCTGGTACGGCTCGATGGGCGGCCGGCGCGACCGAACACGGCGGTTCGCCACGGCGATCGAATTTTCGTCGAGGTTCCGGCGCCAAAAGACGCCAAGCCGGCGTCGCAGGCACTGCCGATTGATATCGTGTACGAAGACGGCGACCTGGTTGTCGTCAACAAAGCAGCCGGTATGGTCGTGCATCCGGCCGCCGGTCACGCAGACGGAACCCTGGTCAATGCGCTCCTGCACCATATCGACGACCTGAGCGGGATTGGGGGCGAGCGGCGCCCCGGCATCGTCCACCGTCTCGATCGAGGGACCTCGGGCTTGATGGTGGTTGCCAAGAACGACGCCAGCCACGCCGAGCTCACGCGCCAGTTTCACGATCGCGAGGTTGAGAAGGAATACATCGCGCTCGTCTGGGGCCTCGTCCAGGCCGGGCGTCGAATCGACGCGCCCATCGGACGCGATCCCGTTCATCGTCAAAAGATGTCCGCGCGTGCGCGACGCGCCCGCTCAGCGGTAACGAGGGTGACGCGGGCTGAGCGTCTGCGTGGAGTCACGCTTCTTCATGTTGCCATCGCGACGGGACGTACCCATCAAATTCGCGTGCACTTGAGCGCGATTGGGCACCCGATTGTCGGCGACCGACTGTACGGAGGTACGCGGCGTCACATGCCCGGCGATCTGCGCGCGCTCAAACATCTCGAGCGGCCATTTCTGCATGCCGCGCGGTTGGTGTTCACGCATCCATCGGACGGGCGCCGTATGGAATATTCGTCGCCGCTTCCCAGCGACCTGCAGGCCGTGCTCGATGAGCTGCACGCGGACCAAGACCCGGAGAACGATAGCTAAGCGACAACCCGGAATCGAGCGATGGACAAAAAGAGCGCTCACGCCGCCAAGATCGAGACTTCTCGAGTCGTTTTTTCGGGACGCATCTTCAACGTCGCGGTGGATCGTGTGCGGCTCCCACACAGTGTGACAGTCGACATGGAGGTCGTTCGGCATCCCGCCTCGGTCATTCTTCTCCCCATCGATTCCGACGGGCGCCTCATCCTCGTCCGCCAGTACCGCTACGCGGTCGATCGGTGGCTGTGGGAGCTTCCAGCGGGAAGTGTAGACCCCGGCGAAACCCCTGAGGCGGCGGCCGTGCGGGAATGCGCCGAGGAAATCAGGCTCAAGCCCGGCGCACTCGATCTGCTGGGTTCCTTTTATCCGAGCCCTGGCTATTGCGACGAACTGATGATTTTTTTCCGGTTAATGGATCTTCGCGGGCTGGGTCCAGACGACGAGGAGGCACAGGTAGATGCCGATGAAGATCTCGAAGTGCGCCACTTTCCTCTCGACGAGATTCACACACTCATCGAGCGCGGGGAGATTCGAGATATGAAGACGATCGTGGGCCTACGCTACTGCAAGGTGCCATGAACCGACCGTGAAGGCCGATCTGCCGGCTGCTGTCGAGGCGCTGGAGTCAATGCCAGCAACAGCACTTCCTCAATCGTCGAGACGAAGTGGATCGTCAGTTCCCGCCGCAGGTCCTCGCTGAGATCTTCCCGAACGTTCTTCTCGTTTAGCCGCGGCAGGATGATTTCGCGGATGCCAACGCGGCGGGCCGCAAGGACCTTCTCTTTGATTCCCCCAACGGGCAACACCCGCCCAGACAGGGTGATTTCACCGGTCATCGTAATGTCGCCCCGGACCGGTCGATTCGTCAGCTCCGACGCCAGGGCCGTCACCATCGTGACTCCCGCCGACGGCCCGTCCTTGGGTATGGCCCCAGACGGCACATGGAGATGAAGCTCGGCGTTCTTGTAGAAGTCTGGATCCACGTTGTGCTGTCCAGCGTGAGCCCTGAACCAGGAGAGCGCAGCGCGCGCCGATTCCTTCATGACGTCGCCAAGACTGCCGGTGAGCGTGAGTGAGCCGGAGCCTGCCATGCGGGATGCCTCCACGAACAGCACCTCGCCACCAGCGGGCGTCCACGCAAGACCAATGGCGACGCCAGGATTCTTGGTGCGCTCTTCGATTTCCTCATCGAGGAACTTCGGCGCTCCCAGCATCTCCACGACAACGTCGGGAGTGATCGTCAGCGGCGTTTCGTCGCCCTCCGCACGTCGACGTGCTGCTTTGCGGCATACAGCAGCAATTTCCCGTTCCAGATTCCGAACGCCCGCCTCGCGCGTGTACCCGCGAATGATGGTGCGAAGCGCTGCGTCAGGAATCGTCGCTTCCTCGGGCTTCAAACCATGATTGGCGATTTGCTTCGCGACGAGATGCTCGCGGGCAATCTTGAGCTTCTCCTCCTCCGTATAACCTGGAAGCTCGAGCACTTCCATTCGATCGCGCAACGGAGGCGGTATGGGATCCAGGACGTTCGCCGTCGTGATGAACAGCACCTCCGACAGATCGAACGGCACGTCGAGATAGTGATCGCGGAATGTGCCATTCTGCTCGGGATCGAGCACTTCCAGGAGTGCAGAGCTCGGATCACCGCGAAAATCCGACCCGAGTTTGTCGATCTCGTCCAGGATGAACACCGGGTTCTTCGATTCCACACGCCGCAGTCCTTGAATGATCTGCCCAGGCAGCGCGCCAATGTACGTGCGGCGGTGGCCCCGAATCTCGGCCTCGTCCCGCATTCCTCCCAGCGAAATGCGCGCGAACTTTCGATCCAGCGACGTGGCAATGGAACGAGCAAGGGACGTCTTGCCGACCCCCGGAGGTCCTACGAAGCACAGGATGGGACCTTTGACAGTCGGATTGAGCTTGCGCACCGCCAGGTACTCGAGAATCCGGTCCTTGGCCTTTTCAAGGTCCGAGTGATCGGCATCGAGAACGGTCTTGGTGCGCGCGAGATCGATCACTTCGTCGGTTCGTTTGGCCCACGGCAGGGCGACGAGCCAGTCGAGGTAGGTGCGCGAGACAGTGTATTCCGCCGCGGCTACCGGCATTTTGGAGAGTCGATCCAGTTCGCGCCTCGCCTCTTTCTTCACAGCTTCGGGCATGCCGGCTGCTTCGATCTTGTCGCGGAGCTCCTCGATCTCCTTGGTCTGATCGTCTCCCTCGCCGAGCTCCTTCTGGATGGCCTTCAACTGCTCGCGCAGGAAGTACTCGCGCTGGTTCTTGCCGACCTCCGACTGCACCTGCGACTGAATCTTCGAACCGAGCTCGAGAACCTCGAACTCCTTGATGAGAATCCGGTTCAGCTTGTCCATCCGCTCGCGAACATTGAGCGTATCGAGAACTTCCTGTTTGACCGGCGTGCTGATGGTCGTAAGGCTCGACGCAATGAAATCCGCCAGGCGCCCGGGTTCGGCAATGTTGCTCGCCAACGTTTGGAGATCGTCCGACAGCAACGGCGACAGCGAGACGACCTGCTGAAAATTGCTCTTGATGTTTCGCTGGAGTGCGTCGATCTCGAGCCGATCCTCATCGAGCAGCACTTCAGCCGCCGAACTCACCGCGGCGCGCAGGTACGGCCGCGACGATGTGATCTGGTCGAGACGCAGTCGACTGAGCCCCTGAACGATCAGCCGCAGGCTGCCATCCGGCAGCTTGAACATCTTGTGGATATGGGTCACCGTTCCTACGGCGTACAAGTCCGCCTGGTCCGGCTCTTCGACGCTCGCATCGCGCTGCGTAAACACACCAATGAGACGGCGGTCGGCGATGGCTTCGTCAATCAGCCGGACGGAGCTCTCGCGGGCCACGGCGAGCGGCATGAACGAGTTCGGAAAGAGCACCGTGTCGCGCAGAGGAAGTATGGGCAGTTCCTCTGGAATCTCGACAGAGCGCTCTCCAACCGACACTTCTTCCGATGTTCCGAGGGGTTCTTCCTGATCGCTCACAGCGATCTCCTTCCGGGGTGGGACCCCGGGGGTGGCACCAACCGGGGGCGGGGCACAGGCTCCACCCAACCGGCGGAGCCTGTTCAAGGGTGCCGGATCAGCTCGACATGTCGAAGAACAGCGAGCTTGCGCCGCGCCGCTGCGCGGCAGTTCGTTCCCGCTGGACAGCCACCTCGCGGGCCTCTTCGCAGTCCTTGCAGCGAACGGCAAAAGGCAGCGCGCGAAGCCGCTTGGGCGAAATCTCTTCGCCGCAGTCGAAACAATAACCGTACGTCCCATCCTCGAGGCGCGTGAGCGCTTCGGTGATCTTGTTGAGCGTCTCAGCCTTCATCTGGATGAGAGCGAACTCGATGTCTTCCTGGATGTCGGCTTCGGAGCTCTCCCCCGCGTCGAGCACCTCATTGAGTTTGCCCGAATGGCTTTCGGAACGCGCGTCTCGAATGCGCCCCTGAACCTCGCTGAGAACTTCCTTCTGGCGCTCTTCCAACAGGCGCTTCAGTTCGAGATAGCGGTCTTCAGGCATCCCGCTAGGCTTTTTGGTCGTCATCGTCGTGCTCCTTCCCGAGTTTCTTCGTGTCGCCTTCTAAGCAAATAGCATGCCGAAGTCTGGCTCGTAACCAAGACTTTCAAACTCAGAATCACCGGGTGTGGGTTGGGGAGATTCGAACCGTGGAGGAAGGCTTTACCGGGGGATACGCCCTCGAATCACGGCCCTGATTCCCAGCAACCCTGGCTTGCTAACCAGTTCATGCGCTTTGGTTTACATCCCTTTACACAGCGACGGTCCAACCATCCCTGGTTTCTTATTAGACGTCGCTCGCCTCTAGACGGTTCTTATCGGTCGTCAGGGTCAGAGCAACGTACTCAAAAGGAGACATCTTGAAAGTTGTGTCGTATTTTGATCCTCCAGGTGCGAATTCGGGTCTTTCGGTCCCATACGGCGCCCGGCAGAACACCGGGAGGCGCAAGCGGGCTGGGCTGGTTATTGAACGAAACGGCTACCAATCGATGCGTTCGGGACGATGCCGCGCTCGACGAGACGCTGGCCATCTCGCCGGCTGCCGGTGCGCAGCCATTTTTCGTAGAGACGGAGGACGTCAGCGTTCGTGGTGACCGTGCACTGCTCGCTGACGTCGTTCAGGACATCGACAAACGACAGAAAGCTGCCGGCGAGTTCTGCAAATGCGGGGGCGAGCGTCTCGCGTTCGAGGTGGCTCAGTGATTCGTACGCGCGTCCGCCGAGCATGACGTAGTAATCAATGTCGACTAGTTTGCGATTCAGGCTATCCGAGAAGAACCCGGCGACAAAGAGCGACAGATCACCAACCGAACGGAGCGCCTCGCGCCGGACGGAACCTTCCGACTCCATCGCTCGGGCAAGCTGCAGCGCCAGGGGTTCCGCGTCCGCCCGGCCGCAAAGTCCGTTGTCCCGGTGAACAAAGGTTGTGAGGAGATTGACTATGTAGAACGACGTCAGCTCGCTGGCCTGCAAACGTTGTCGCTGCAGAGCGCTCTCGACAAGCTCTTTGAAATAGGCCGCAGGGCTTTCGTTGCGAACAAGTGACTCTGCCATAGCGTTACTCTTAGGTCCGTAAAGCGCCGGCCGTCACACTGACTGGTGCAAGTATAGTACCGGTACAATTGACGGACAATGCAGGCTCTGGCTCACGCGTTGATCCTCGAACCGCCCCCGTGCGAAGCTGGTGTCCCGTGATTTGTCCACTTTGCAACCGTCGCAAGGCCCGAAGGCATTGCCCGGCCCTCGGCCAACAGATTTGTGCGGTCTGTTGTGGAACCAAGCGCCTCGTGGAGATCCGATGCCCGAGCTCCTGTGGGTATCTGACGGCCTCCCAGGCGCATCCACCGGCCATCGTGCTGCGCCAGCAGCAACGTGATCTTACGGTCATTCTTCCCATGTTGCAGGGGCTCTCTGAACCGCAGTCGCGATTACTCCTCTTTTTTGGTACCGTGATTGCCCGGCATGTCCCTCAGGACTTTCAGACTCTCCGCGACGAGGACATTGCCGAGGCTGCCGCTTCGTTGGCTGCAACCTTCGAGACGGCGGGTCGAGGCATCATCTACGAACATCGAGCTGGTACGGGACCAGCACAGCTCCTCGCACAGAATCTCCAACAATCGTTCACCGAACTGGTCCGTGATCGACCCTCCAATTCGCTCGATCGCGACGCTGCTCTGGTGCTCCGCCGGATCGAGCAGGCTGCTCGCGACCAGGCCAAGACGCCAGGCGCCTCGGAGACTGCGTACCGCGATCTCTTGGGGCGAATGTTGAAGGCGGGAACAGGCGATCAGTCGGAGACCGGACAGGTCAGGGCCGAGAGCAATTTGATCATTCCTTAACGTCCGGCTTAACGTCCGGCTAAAGCCGGACGCTACAACTAACGCTTAACGTCTTAACGTCCGGCTAAAGCCGGACGCTACAAATACAACTAACGCCGAACGCTACAACACACAGATCA
>DATBJG010000053.1:0-6320 GCA_036556585.1 Vicinamibacterales bacterium | reverse complement strand
CGCTGCATCTGACCTTTTTCGTCGGGCGCCATCACGTGCACGAACGAGTGAGGATTGCGATACAAGAACTGCACGAGCTCGCCCTCGATCGTGACCTTCTTGTCCTCAAAATACGTTGCGGCAAACGAGTGATGAGCGTATGTACGGACACCAGCCAGCAATGCCACTGCCATGAGTAGAACGAGCACTTTGCGCTTCACGATGCTTCCTCCTGACATGTTGATTTGCTGAAGCAGCGCCACGGCGACGCGTGTTTCATCAGAGATTCTAGCGCACCTCGCCCCGGGCGCAGACCTTAAATGTTTCTGAATTCTTCGTCAGGAACCGGACCCCGGCGATCATAGCATAGGCCCCGTATCGTCTTTATTTAGCCGATGTTCCGAGATCGTTTCTTGTTGGTCACCCGGCCCTTTCCTCGACGTTCGCGCTCTTGCCAGCCTAGAATTTCACATACAACCCGAGTCGAACCAGGCGCGGCTCCAATACGGTAACGGCGTTGTTCAGCGCTGAGCCGTATGCGTTGGTTTGGATGACGAACAGGTGACGAGTCGGAACGATGGGAAAAAGGGGTCGGGAGTCTTTTTTTCGCCGCTTCTGAAAAAGACTCCCGACCCCTTTCTTCTCGGCGATTAGTTCATTAACTGGCGCAGCAGGGCGGCCGTGCTCTCGTGAAGCTTGCCCGAGCGGCCGTCGAATCCGACTCCTCCGGCCAAACCGAGCGCCGCATCAAGCGGCGTGAATCCGCGCTTGTCTTTAACGTCCAGGACAGCACCGTGCTGGGCGAGCAATCGGACGACACCGTCGAGCCCCTGAAGCGCCGCACCGTGAAGGGCGGTCTGGCCTCGCGTATCCGCCGCGTTGACGTCAACACCCGCCGCCAGAAAAATCGCCGCGGCTTCGACCGCATCACGTTCGACCTTGCGGCGGCCTGTCGTGTCTTCCTCTCTCGTGCCGACGCCGGCCGCAATCATCAGCGGATTGACGCCGTTTCGAGTTGCAAGCTTCGGATCCGCACCATTCTCCAGCAGCAGCCGGATGGCCGGGAGGTCGGCCGCTTTTGCCGCACGGAGCAATGGCGTGCTGCCGGCCGTCAGCACCGTATCGTTGCCGCGATCGAGCTTCGTTCGGTACGGCTGCTGAGCTTTCAACTGGGCATTCACGTTGGCCCCGCGGGCAAGGAGTTCCTTGATCAGAGCCAGGCTCGTCGTTTCGTTTTCGACCACGTGAGGGGACGGCCTGTTGGAATCGGGCAACGTGTTCATGTCGACGGCAGCATAGAGCGCCGTTCGGCCGGTCTTGTCGGCGAGATTGGGATCGGTCCCCTGGTTCAGCATGAACGCAGCAACATCGTAGTGCCCATTGATGATCGCGGACAGCATGGCGCTGATGCCGTCCGGATCGACAGCGTTCACGTCGGCTCCGCTCGACACGAGCACACGCACGCTGTCGAGCGCACCCTGCCGGGCCGCCAGCAAAAGGGCCGTGAGGCCGCCGGGAGGCAGCCACTTTTCGCGAGGCTCGGCCGTGGACTGCCGTTCCCACGTCCGAATCATGGAGCGTGCGTTCACGTTCGCGCCATGCGCAACGAGTTCATGCACCATTGCCGGGTGGTTTTGAGCCGCCGCCCACATCAGTGCGGTCTGACCCCGCCACGTTTCTGTCGCATCGACAACTGCTCCGTGCGCCAGCAGCACACGTGCGGCGTCCACGTTCCCGGTACGGGCAGAGGTCATCAATGCCGTTTCGCCTTCGGGAGCGACCGCGTTCGCATCGGCTCCGGCTTTGAGCAGCTTCTCAATCATCGGGGCGCTGCCGTTCACGGCAGCCAGAAAAAGAGGGGTCACACCGTAGCGGTTGGCAGCCTTGACGTCCCCCCCGGCACGAATCAGTCGATCGGCAAGTTCCAAATCGTCCTGCCGCACGGCCCAGTGGAGGGCCGTCGTGCCGTCAGGCTCCGCCGTCGTCGCGCTGACGCGTTTTTGCAGAAGGGACGAGACCGACGCCCGATCTCCACGCTTGACTGCCTCGACCAAACGGAGGTCTGGACCCTCAGCAGCGCCAAGAACGACCACGAACGAACACGAACAGAGCCCAATCATTCGAATCGTTCGGGACGTTCGGATCGTTCGGCCGTTCGGCACTGAGACAGCCTGACGATTCGAAGCCCAGAACGATCCGAACGATTCGAACGGCCTGAGATTCATTTTAGAGACTGATGAGCGCGCCGGTGCTGTCACCGAGCGTATCCACGGCAACTCCCGTCTTGTCCAGCATACCGAGCAACAGGTTGGCCATGGGCGTGTGGTCCGGATACTTGAGATGACGGCCCCCCGTGAGGCGCCCTCCGCCGCCGCCAATGACAAGGTTTGGAAGCGGAAAATGATCGTGCGCGTTGCTGTTGCTCATGTTGCTGCCGTACAGCAGCGTGGAATGATCGAGCAACGAGCCGTCGCCGTCTGGCGTCGATTGCAGCTTCTCCAGGAAGTACGCCAGAAGGCCGACATGGTAGCTCTGAATCCTGGCGTTCTTCTCGAGTTTCTCTGCGCGGTTCTGATGATGAGAGATCGCGTGATGACCTTCGTGTACGCCAACCTGCGGATAGGTCCGGTTGCTCACCTCGCGCGCCACCATGAACGTGAAGACACGCGTAATGTTGGCCTGATAGGCCAGCGTGAGCAAGTCGTACATGAGCTTGACGTGTTCCTCGTAAGAGAAAGGAATGCCTGCCGGCGCGACGGGCAGCGCGAGATCGGCACCGACTTGCCCGCTGCCGGCCATCTGGATTCGTCGCTCGATCTCGCGAACGTTGTCGAGATAGTCACTGACCTTTGCCCGATCCTGTGGACCGAGGCGACGCTGCAGGTCTGACGCCTGCGTCGTAATCGCGTCGAGGATGCTGCGGTCCTGCTCGGTCCGCGCCTGCCGATCGGCGGCCGTGCCCCCCTGACCGAACATCCGCTCGAACACCTTGCGCGGGTTGATCTCCATCGGCAGCGGTGTCGTGGGCGTCCGCCACGACAGCGTGTTCATGTAGATACACCCGTAATCGCGATCGCATGCCCCGATCAGCCCCGAGTGGTCCTCGGTCGCCAGCTCGATCGAGGGCAGCATCGTGTCCTGACCGATGTGCTGCGCGGCAATCTGATCGGCCGTCACGCCGGCGTATGCATCCATGCCCTGGGTCGGCTTGGGACGCACCCCACTGAGCCACGTTGTCGGGCTCAGGGAATGAACGGCGCTCGTATCGGCAGCCTTGTGTCCGAGTCCGCTCACGACATTGAGCCGTTCGCGGAAGGGCTCGAGCGGCTTGAGTATCCGCGTGAACTCAAAACCCGCGCCCTCCGTTGCCGGCGTCCACTGTGCCATCACCGCGCCATGAGGTACATAAATGAACCCCAGCCGAGGTGACGGCGCCGCGGCAGTCCTGGCGAGCAACGTCCGCGCCGGAATCATCGACTCGAGAAGGGGCAAGGCAAGTGTGGCGCCAAAGCCCTTCAAGACCGTCCGTCGAGGGAGATGCCGCTTAGTGATGAACATGAATCAAGTCTCAAGGCTCACGTCTCAAGTGTCAAGTTCCAGGCTCAAGGGTCAAGTTCCAGGCTGCGTGCAGCACGAGCTAGTGGCTGACTGAGCCTTGAGCCTTGAGCCTCGAACCTTCGGTGGCCGCTCTTAGCTGGAACGGCGGGCTCGTGACGATACCGGTCACGAGCGCTGAAAAGCGATACTCCTGACGCTCCGCCTGCCGCACAATCGCGCGAACCACTGGCATGTCGTAGTACTCCAGGCCACGACCCAATGCATAGGTCAGCATCTTCTCGGTCATCGTGCCAACGAACTGGTCCGGGCGTTTCATCAGGGCCTGTCGCAGGCTCACAGGACCCGTGATATTTGTTCCATTCGCGAGTTGCCCCGAAGCATCGACCGCCCCAGCCGCCTCTTTGGTCCGCCACCGGCCCACCGCATCGAAATTCTCCAGCGAGAACCCGAGCGGATCCATCACACGGTGACAGCTCGCGCAGGCAGGATTCTTGCGATGCTCTTCGGTTCGCTCGCGAACGGTCAGCGCTTTTCCATGATCGGGCGTTTCTTCGAGCGCAGGCACATTGGGAGGGGGCGCTGGTGGCGGCGTCCCCATGATGTTTTCCAGAATCCACTTGCCGCGCAGAACCGGAGACGTCCTGTTTGGATACGAGGTGACCGTTAGAATGCTGGCGTGGCCGAGGAGGCCCCGGCGATTTTCGTCCGTGAGCCGGACGCGTCGAATGCGAGTGCCGTAGACATTGGGGATTCCGTAGTGCCGGGCCAGTCGCTCGTTCACGAAAGTGTAGTCGGCCGTCAACAAATCAAGGACGTTCCGATCCTCCCGGATAATGGACTCGAACAAGAGCTCGGTCTCGCGCCGGAAGGCGTCACGCAGGTTGTCGTCGAAGTTCGGAAACACCTGGCCGTCAGGTAAGTGACTCTGCAGGTTGCGAAGAAAGAGCCACTGTCCGGCAAAGTTCTGCACGAGCGCCTGCGACCGGGCATCGGCCAGCATGCGTCGCACCTGCGCGGCCAGAATCGCCTGATCCTTCAGTTTCCCCTGTGCCGCCACGTTCACGAGCTCGTCGTCCGGAATGCTGCTCCACAGGAAGAACGACAACCGTGACGCCAGCTCCAGATCGCTGACACGGGAGACCGCGCCGGCAGGCGTCGTGGGAGCATCCAGTTCGGCGCGAAAGAGAAACTGAGGACTGGCCAGGATCAATCGCAGCGCGTGGCGTATGCCCGCATCAAAGTCCCTGCCCTTGCGACCTGCCTGGTAGAACGTGATCAGGCCGTTGACATCGGCGTCCAAAACCGGTCGTCGATAGGCCCGTCGCGCGAGGGTCGACAGAATCTTTCGCGCACACGGCAGCTCGTCCCGGGCACTCGCAGGCCGACAAACAAAAATTCGACGGCGGCTGGGCGTATCCCCGAGACCCGTTGCCTCGAATGGCCCCCGGATGTCCACGTAATCGATGAGCGGGATCCCGTTCATATTCTGAAGATCGTGATCCCGCGCGTGTGGCTGAAGCGGTTCATCCGACTCGGAGGAGTTTTTTCTGATGAACGCCACCGTCACGGTACGAGGTCCCGCCCTTACCGGGATACGAGTCTTCAGACGCTCATCAATCTTGTCGGCCGCTGCGGACATGTTTTCGTCCGACATCCTGTTGTCGGCCTCCCCACCAACAGGCGCCAGAAACACCCGCTCGCCGTCCACGCTGATTTCAAGCTCGTGGGGGAACTCGAGCCCGGTGATGTACCCGACGATGTTCCGGGTCAGTTTCACCGTGAACTCGTACGTCGCATCGAGCGGAAACGTATGGCGTATCAGGCTGCCCCCACGGGTTCCGAGCGGAAGGCCTTCGATGTGATCGTCCTGCGCACGATCAGGTGGTACTCGGTGGAACTGGCTGATGGGGGTCGTATCCGGGTCCCCAACGGCCAGACTGCTGATTTTGTGTGAGGCGACCAGATACTGCTCCAGGAGCGACGGAGAAACCTTCAGCACATCCGCAATATTGTCGAAACCATAGCTCTCGTCGTCTGCCGGGAGGTACGCCCTGGCGTCGATCTCGAGATCGAGCAGGTCGCGGATAGCGTTCTGGTACTCAGTTCGGTTGAGCCGATGAAGGGACGCGCGGCCTGGGTTTGGTTTCCCCGCCGTTTCGCGATCGACGGACGACTCGAGCCAGGTCACAAAGCCCTCGAGTGTGACGTTGTCCGGCCTCGGCAGACCCTGCGGCGGCATCATTCCGCCACGGAGTTTGCGAATAACCTTTTCCCAGACCTCCGCATGATTCGAGAGTTGATTCAGGTCGAGAGTATCCAGCGTCAGGCCCGCAGTCTTGACGCGCTGGTTGTGACAGGTCACACAGTACTTGTCGAGAAGTGCCCGCTGGGAAGCACTCGCGGTCTGGCGTGTCGTTGGTTGCTGCCCCGGACGTGCGGCTCGGACGTATCCGGAGCTCGTCACGCCGAGCACGAATAGGACACCAAGCCACGCACTCACACGAGGCATTACCGCTCCTTGACTTTCCAACAACGGTTCTTCAAATGTTAGCACACGATGCTTCGCAACTGCCTGTATCTGATAGTGATATGGCTCGCCCTTGCAGTCGCCGCAGCGTCGCAGAAAATGAGTGCGAGTGGTCATCACCAATCGATTGGTTCTTGAATTTTCGCTGAACGTGGACGGCAGGTCTGAAGACCCGCCGCTACGGATGCGGCATACGAACGGTCCCGCGACGGATGCGGGGTACGAATGCTTCGTTGTAGCGGCGGGTCTTTAGACC
>DATBJG010000052.1:0-4005 GCA_036556585.1 Vicinamibacterales bacterium | reverse complement strand
GGTTGCGTGACAGCAGACGAACGTCACGCCCGTGTTTGAACGCGAGCAGCCTGATGCCGTCGAGCTTGCGCTCGAACGTCCATTGCGGTCCTGTGAAGCGCTCCTGAGTAAGCGTGGCCGCCATGGGTTCCATCCATTCGGGAAACGTTTCTCTCGTCCGAGGCCGCTGGATGCGGGACGCCATTCTAGGCTCACTCGAAGGGTCACTCGTCTTTGCCGTGTTGCCGCAGCAGCTCGTCAAGTTGTGCGTAGCCCGTCGGCACAGTGATATCAGTCATAGAGGCCCCAGCCCTGAGCAGCCTTACCACGGATTCGGGAGAACGTCGATCGGTCCAGAACGAGTCTACACACGCAAGAACCGCCAGTGCGAGGGGGCTGCGCCCCCTGCCGTCGAGAACATTCACGCGTGCGCCTCGTTCGATCAGAAGTGCGACGGTCGAATGCCGTGCGCGCCAGGCCGCAACGTGGAGTGCCGTGCTGTCGGGTGCAACACCAAAATAGCCATCACCCGTTTTGAATATCGCATCCACCTCGACACCGAGATCGAGGAGAAGCCGGACACCGTTCGTATTGCCAACCCCGGCGAATTCGGCAAGCAACTTCCCGCCGTCGGCCAGGACCTGCTGCACCAGCTGTTGGTCGCGGTCGGCAATTGACTGGACGCTTACGACGTCAGCTCTCGCGCAGGCGCCAATCAGGCGCTCGACCCCATGGAGCTGGACAGGAATCTTTCGTCGTTCGAGCAACTCGATTACGTCGCCACGTCCCCGTCGGGCCGCAAGCCCCACACCCGACAGACTGTCCGCCCGAGTCTTCAGGAGTGGATCGGCGCCATGATCGAGCATCAGTTCGACAATCTCGAGTGCGTTATCGCGTCGCATGGCTTGATGAAACGCCGTCGCACCCCACCGAGTCATTCGGTTGGGGTCGACACCACGCTCGAGCAGCCACTTGATCCCCTCGTAGTCGTGCCAGTCAGCTTTTCGCAGCAACATCGTGGCAAGGCTGTCGTCGTTGAGCTTGCCACTTTCCACGAGGACTTTCAGCGCGGCGTTGTCGTACGTTTCTGGCGCATGGTACGGAGTCTCCTCGTCGTTGGGATCGGCGCCGCGTTCAAGCAACAGGCGCGTCATGGCGGCGTGGTGCGCGACCCCAGCCGCGCCGTAAATCGCGCTCTCCCACTCCGGCTCTGGCTGGTGGTTTTCCTCGAACCAGCCGGTGTTGGCGCTGGCCCCGGCATCGAGCAGCGCGGTGGCCGCACGCACGAACCCATCCGACCGGGCAGCATCGAGACGAAGGTATCTCGAGAAGCAGAGGTGCGTCAGGGCATCCCAGCCACGAGGTCCACCCTTCACGGTCGCGCTGGCAGCATCGCGCTCGAGAAACTGCCGCACCGTCGCATCTTCGCCAAGAATTGCCGCCGTATGGATACTGCTATGTGCTATGTCGGGGTTTGCGGCGAGAATCGCTTGAGCGCGGTCGAGTGTTCCCGACCTGTGGCCCGTGGCGAGGGGTACGCACGCGGCTTCGATGAAGACAGCAACGATGTCACTGATGTCTGACAAGACGCGTCTCAATGGGCAGAGTAGCGCCGAAGCACTTCCTGAACCGCGTGACTCCCGAAATGTGGATACGAGAGTCTGGCGCCACCCTGGAGGAGCGCCTCGACGCACGCAGGGTAGTCACCATGTCGGTCACGAAAATTCAATGAGCCCCATTGGCAGCTCTCGAGCGCCGTGCCGCCGTAGTCGTTTCGGATTTCGAGATCGGCACGATGCTGAATGAGCATTCGGACAATCTCCACGTCCCCGCGCAGCGCGGCGTGCGAGACCGGTGTGAACCCTTCACCACCCCGTGTGTTGACGTCGAATCCCAGGTTCAGCATCAGTTCGAGCGCCGGCAGGTTGTGTGAAAAGGCGGCCTGAACGATTTGTGCACGATCGGCCGGGGCCAGCTCCATCAGAAGGTTGGGATTGCTCGCCAGCAATTTCGAGGCGTTCTCCTCGTCGCCAAGCTGACACGCGGCAAGAAACTGCTCCTTCAGTGGACTGCGAGTGCGAAGGAACTCGTAGATCTCCGGTCCACCATCTTTGGCAGCCACCATCAGGACCGACGGGCCTCCGTGGAGCTTCCATTGGTAGATATGGCCGGGCGGCACAGGTTCGTAACCGGGTTCGCCGATACGCGCCGTGATCGAATCGGGATCAGCTTCGAGGACTTGTTTTACCAGTTCACGGTCACCCAGCGCAGCAGCCATGAAAATGTCGACGTCGGCACCGCGTGCAATGAGATATCGACACAACTCGGCATCCTTGACCTTGTACTGGGCTGCCGTCGACCGGTGATCGATGTCGCGGGCATTGATGTCGGCGCCGTGCGCGAGCAGCAGATCGACGATCGCCGTCGTGCTCGCAAAATGGAGAGGCCGCTGGCCATCGCCACCGGGAGCATGTACAAGTGAAGGATCGAGGGCAAGCCACTCCATGACTCGCTCGATCATCCCCAGCGCGGCCGCCGCATGGATATCGACGAGCGCGCCGCGGGAAATCAACCAGGCGGCCTGGTCGGGACTGGTATTGTCGAGCACTCCAAATCCGCCGGCCCACCAGTCACTTCTGGCATTGATATCTGCACCACATTCCAGGAGTGTGGCAACCATTTCCCGATCGTCTTTGGCCGCGACAACAGCCGGGGCCCCAAACGGAAACAACGGCCGGTCGATGTACGGCCTCACGGCCGGGGTCGTGGCGAGCACTGTTCGAACTCTGGACGTCTGACCGGCTCCCACGGCCTCAACGAGTTCCTCAATCTCCGGAATCGCCCCCCGAGCGATCAGGTACGCACGCATCTGCTCGGTGTTCTCGTCGAGAACACCCACCGTGCGCCCCCAGAACTGGCTCCGCGCGTTGATGTCGGCGCCAAAGTCGAGCAGCACGTCAACCATGGCCCGGTCGCGACGGCTGAAGACGATTGCGGGCTCGCTATTGAACAGGGGTTGGTTGATCGCGGATCGCAGGTCGGGATGCGCGGCCAGCAATGTTCGCAAGCCGGCCGCGTCGCGTTGCTGGATCGCGTCTTTGAATTGTTCCACTGCCGCCAATATACCGTCCTGCTGATGAAAATCGGTTCCTAGAACCGCACCCCCATGCCAAATCGCACCTGGTGCGATCGCAGGTCCTGGCCAGCACTCAGCACGGCTCCGACAAGGCTGTCGGAAAAAATCTGCTTGTAGCGGTAGCCGACATCAATCAGGAGTGGCCCACCCCTGAACATCACGCCACCCCCGAATCCAGCAATCGGATCGGTGGAGTCGAGCAGGCTCAGCGCGGTGCGGGTCACGGCATCGGCCATCGGGCCCAGACCACCCATCGTGAGACTGACGCGTGCAATGCCGGCTGAAGCCTCCGCGTACGGAGTTATCGCCGAATGTGGAGCGGCAACAAAGCGTACGCCGCCCTCTCCGTAGAACGCCGATGCCCGAAGATCGAATGGCAGTAGCGAAACGGGAAGATCGGTGATTGTCGGCAACACGTTCCCCATCCGGCCAAACTCGCCGATCGCCTGAATGCCCGGTACAAGGTCAATCGAGACCCGTCCGCCGAAGTCGAAAGGCAGTGCCGAGCCTTCGAGCGAGGAAAACTGGTTGAGGGACAGCCCGCCGAATCCGTCAATCGATCCCTGAGCCGCAGAGCTCCGCGGTGCCAAGAGCATCAGAACAAGGCAGAGAAGGAGCGTGTATGGAGCACGCATGATGGATTTCCAATCTCGAGGCAGGCATACCACTTCGAGGCAAACTCGGTACCATCGGGGACCCCGATTCATATGGGCAGAAACCTCCCTGCATCATCGGGTCTTTGAAACATCGCTGTAACCTCACGAGGACGAAGCGCCACTCGGAATGTTCCGAAGAGGAATCACGCGTATAGTGGGCGTATCAACCCTCAGCGGAGGCGCTATGAAGCCCAGACAGCTGATCCATGGTCTTTTGTTGCTCTCGGGAATCCT
>DATBJG010000051.1:0-3544 GCA_036556585.1 Vicinamibacterales bacterium | reverse complement strand
ATCCGGCGTACTGCCTCATTGTCCAGGGTCGGCCCCGGTACATGTCGGGCTGGATCCCACGTGTGAACGGGAAAGCGCCCGGCTCGCCCAGCGCGGTCGTCAAATCGATCCTTGCCACGTCGTTGGGCGTGCGAAACGCGCGCGGTTCGGCGTCTCGATCCATGCAGTCGGTGCCCGGATTCTAACTGAAACCCTTGCGTGTCAAACGATTACCGTTGTCACTCTCCCGAGGCAGGCAGGTCGTCCGTAGCAATTGCGCGAAAACGCTCAGAAAAGAGACGGATTGTTGACACTCTGCACAAGTGCCCTTACAATGCGCTTCAGCCTTCCAAGGCTAACCCCATATAAATGAACACCTTTGGCGCCCGATCCCTGCCAGCCGCCCGGTCAGTGCAGGTTCGTATCGGGATACGCTTCCGGGTCCCGGCCCGGTGGCGCATGAGGAGGAGCAGGAATGGATGACGTCGTGAACCGGTTCGCTAAAGAGCTGGCCGACGCGATCGCTGCCGCCGTTGCCGAGAACCCCCAGGTCGAGGCCTGCCGCGCCAAGGCGCGGGAAGCGGGTTTCGACATGCGAGTCACGCTCGAAGCGGTTGTGGGCTTTGTGAGCCGAAACAATGGCGCGGCAGTCACCAAGATAACGACCCCGGCCCGCCTGCTGCCCGCGCGCAAGGCGTTTGATTTGACGACCAACGACCGCCGGTTCCTGCGGTCGCTGCGTATTGGTGTGGACGAAGCACGGAAAGAGGCTGTGGATAACAGCTAGGTCGCGAAGAGTCCAGGTTTCACGCAAGGCGGACCTTCCGTCTTCGCTGTAGCTCGATAAGCGAAGGCCGGTCCGCCTTTGCTATGTACGACGTGTCAGTTACGCTCCGGCCTTGGCCTGGTTCGCCACTGCGGCGGCCTTTGCCTGCGCCGCAGCGGGATCTCCGAGATAGAAACTGTTCAGGGCTTTCAAGTCGTCGTTGAGTTGATACACGAGCGGGATCCCGGTCGGGATGTTCAGCTCCACGATGTCCGCATCGGAGATGTTCTCGAGATGTTTGACCAGAGCGCGCAGGCTGTTGCCGTGCGCCACGATCAGGACACGCTTTCCGGCTTTGATGTCCGCCGCGATCACCTCGTGCCAGTACGGCAGGAACCGCGCCACGGTGTCCTTGAGCGACTCGGTGAGCGGCAGCTCGGCGCGCCTCAATTGCGCGTAGCGGCGATCGTGCGACGGGTGACGCGGATCTTCATATGTGAGCGGCGGCGGTGGCGTGTCGTAACTACGCCGCCAGATTTTGACCTGTTCCTCACCGTACTTTGCCGCAGTCTCGGCCTTGTTGAGGCCCTGCAGCGCACCGTAATGGCGCTCGTTCAACCGCCACGACCGGTGGACCGGAATCCACATCATGTCCAGTTCGTCGAGCGAGGCCCACAGCGTTCGTATGGCGCGCTTGAGCACTGAGGTGTACGCCACGTCGAACTCATACTTCTCGGCATACATCAGACGTCCGGCCTCACGGGCCTCGTCGCGGCCCTTCTCGCTGAGATCGACGTCCGTCCAACCTGTGAACCGGTTCTCCTTGTTCCAGGTGCTCTCACCGTGACGAAGCAGTACGAGCCGAAGCATTGCAATCCTCGTTCGGGGCTAGACGGAAGCTAGCTGGCGGATCGCCGCCCGGCCGGCGTACTGCCCTGCGGCGCCGAGCCCTTCTTCAATCCGGAGCAACTGGTTGTATTTCGCGATTCGGTCGCTCCGGCTCGCCGATCCCGTCTTGATCTGACCAGCGGATGTTCCCACGGCCAGGTCGGCGATTGTGCTGTCTTCGGTTTCGCCGGAGCGATGTGAGATCACGGTCGCGTAGTGGGCCTCACGGGCCATCGCGATCGCGTCGAGCGTTTCAGACACGGTGCCGATCTGATTCAGCTTCACCAGCAGCGCGTTGGCGACGCCTTCACTGATCCCCCTCTGGAGAATTTCAGGATTGGTCACGAACACATCGTCGCCGACTAGTTGCACGCGGTCGTTGAGGCTACGGGCCAGCAACTTCCAGCCATCCCAGTCGCCTTCGGCGACACCATCTTCAATCGAGATGATCGGATACTGCCGGACCCAATCCACGTAGAGTTCGACCATCTGGTCTGATGTCCGTGTCGGCTCACCGGACTTCTTGAAGACGTATTTTCCGTTGTCCCACAGCTCGCTCGAGGCGACGTCGAGGGCGATATAGACATCCGTGCCAGCTTGTAGACCGGCCTTCCCGATCGCTTCAAGCACGACGTCGAGTGCCTGCCGATTCGATTTCAGGTTCGGGGCGAAGCCACCTTCGTCGCCGACGCCGGTCGAGTGGCCGGCCTTCTTGAGAATGCTCCGCAAGGCGTGAAAAATCTCCGTGCCTGCACGCAGTCCCTCCGAGAAGCTCGATGCGCCGAGCGGCATGACCATGAACTCCTGGAAATCCACGCTGC
This sequence comes from Vicinamibacterales bacterium, assembly GCA_036556585.1. GTDB lineage: Bacteria > Acidobacteriota > Vicinamibacteria > Vicinamibacterales > JAMQPK01 > DATBJG01. The sequence continues at coordinate 1,090 of DATBJG010000051.1, read as the reverse complement.
TGTCGGCGTGTGCTCCGCCGTTGAGGATGTTCATCATCGGCACGGGCAGTACGTATTTGCCGTTGGCCGCAACACGACCGCTGATCTTTGCAATGTGCGCGTACAGTGGCACCTTGTGTGCGGCCGCAGCGCACCGCGCAGCTGCCATCGACACGGCGAGCAGCGCGTTCGCTCCCAGACGGCTTTTCGTCGCGGTGCCGTCGAGCTTCACCAACGTCACGTCAATCGAACGCTGTTCCAGCTCCGCGCCCTTCAACGCGTCCGCGATCGTGGTATTGACGTTCTCGACCGCTTTGCGCACGCCTTTCCCGAGATAGCGCTTGGGATCGCCATCGCGCAGCTCCAGAGCCTCGCGCGCGCCGGTCGATGCTCCTGACGGAACGGCCGCTCTCCCGAACACATCTCCAGCCCAGACGTCGGCTTCCACTGTCGGGTTGCCGCGCGAATCCAGGATCTCCCGGCCGATCACACGGGTTATCTGCACCTAAACCTCACCTCTTCCTTTTGCGCTTTGACCTTTGCTCTGTGAGATCAAACCATGGCGCCGCCGCGATCGGCTTCGAGCTCGGCCTCGAGGGCTTCTTCACTGATCGAGCCAATCAGCGGCTCATCTTCGGCAGTGACCACGACGACGCCGCTATCGGTGACCGTATGGCGGCGGCGATCCTCCGCCTGGTCGAAGCCGATGAGAGCACCGCGCGGGACGAGCACGTCGCGGTCGATGATGGCGCGGCGGATGCGCGCATGCCGGCCAACTCGCACCCCGGGCATGAGGATGGTCTGCTGAATGTCGCAGAAACTATGGACCCGCACGTTCGGGCAGAGAATGCTACCGATGACGCGGCTCCCTGAAATGATGCAGCCCGACGAGATGACCGAGTCGATTGCCTGACCGCATCGGCGGCCCTCCTCGGCAAAGACGAACTTCGCCGGGGGGGCTTGGGGCTGATACGTGCGCAACGGCCACTCCGGATCGTAGAGGTTGAACTCCGGATTGACGTGGCACAGATCCATGCTCGCCTCGAAGTAGGCATCGAGCGTCCCGATATCGCGCCAGTACTTCGACGACTTCTTGTTCTCGTCGTAGAAC
>DATBJG010000050.1:0-30227 GCA_036556585.1 Vicinamibacterales bacterium | reverse complement strand
CACGATCGATGATGCCTACGTCCGGCGCATGCTGGACGACATCGTCAAGAACGAGGATCTGTCACGTTACATTCTGTGATGGCCGTTGCCTAAAGGTCCGCTTTCAACCCTGATCGTTGTCAGCATCGCTCTTGGAATCGTCGCCTGCGGTAAGAAGGGCCCGCCGCTAGCGCCGTTTTCGGACCTTCCCGCCGCGGTCACCGATCTCACCGCCAGACAGGTCGGCTCGGACCTGGTCTTCCAGTTCACGGTCCCGACAGCAAATACGGACGCGCGCAAACCAGCCAATCTCGATCGAGTGGAGCTGTACGTGAATACAGCGCGGCAGCGCGTACCGATGGAGTATCTGCGCCAGGGGCGGCTGGCCGGTTCGGTGAAAGTGCGGCGCCCGCCGCCACCCGGAGAAGAGACCCCACCTCCAGCACCGGCGGATTCCGGAATCGAACAAGGAGCGGCAGCGACGATCACCGCCATGCCAGACTTCTTCGTTCCGCCCGTGCTCCGACGTCCCGTGACGCCTCCTGCGGACATCTCTCTCACGCCAGTGTTTGCCGATGGAGGAGGACCGCTGCTCTCGGCGCGACCTCCGACGTCTGAGACGCGTCTGTTCGTGGTCGCGGGTGTCAATCGTCGGGGACGACGGGGGCCTCCCTCGCCCGTCGTGGAAGTCCCGATTGTGACGCCGCCTGGGGCGCCCGCCCGCGTGCAAGTGACGTACACGGAGCAGGCGATTGCTTTAACCTGGTCGCCTCCGTCGCTTGCCAACCGGCGACCGATTCAGGATCCGGTTCCGCGTGGTGGTGCCGTGGCATCGCGCCCGCTTGCCACCTTCGTCAGTCCTCGCAGCTACAACGTGTACCAGGTGACTCGCCAGACCGATAGTGCGACGTCACCCACCGAAGCAGCGGTTCCCCCAGCTCTCAATCCCAAGCCGCTGACCGAAACACGATTTGAGGACGCACGCATGGAGTTTGGTGTCGAACGATGCTTTCAGGTCCGGACTCGTGAAACCATTGGAACATTTGCCGTCGAAAGCGTGGGTTCCGCGCCGACCTGTGTGACGCCGGTCGACACGTTTGCTCCAGCTGCGCCCAGGCAGCTGATCGCAGTCGGTGGTGAAGGTGCGGTTAATCTGTTGTGGGAACCAAACGCTGAAGCCGATCTAGCCGGGTATCAGGTCTTGCGTAGCGACGCCGCTGGTGAGAAACTTCAGCCGCTGACGAAGTCGCCGATTTCCGAGACAACCTATCGCGACGGGTCGGTTCAGCCCGGCATGAAGTACGTGTATGCGGTGGTTGCGGTCGACAAAGCTGGCAATGTGAGCGCACAATCGAATATGGCGCCGAATTAGGCTCTCGGATCCAGGCTTTCGGGTCTCGGTGAGGTCGCGCATGAAATCCGAGAGCCGAGTTCCAAGAGCCGAGCAAGGAGCACATTATGAAGATCTTCATAGATACAGCCAGCTTGAAAGAAATCGAACAACTTACCGCTCTGGGCATTATCGATGGCGTGACGACCAATCCCTCTCTGCTCTCGAAGGAAGGTGGTGATTCACGGAAGATCCTTCGCGAGATTTGCCGGATGGTCCAGGGCCCTGTCAGCGCCGAAGTCGTGGCGACCGATTTCGAAGGGATGGTGCGCGAGGGGCGAGATCTTGCTTCGATTGACGAACATATTGTCGTCAAAGTGCCGTTCGGGCGCGAAGGTGTGCGCGCGTGCCGCGCTCTCGCGCGCGAGGCGGTGCGTGTCAACGTGACGCTGATTTTCTCGGCTACGCAGGCGCTCCTCGCAGCCAAAGTTGGCGCAACGTTCGTCAGCCCCTTCGTGGGCCGGCTTGACGATATCGCGACGTCCGGAATGCACTTGATTCGCGAAATCGTGGACATCTTCGATAACTACGACTTCGGGACCGAGGTGCTCGTCGCCAGCGTCCGACATCCTATTCATGTCGTGGAGGCGGGCCGCATCGGCGCGGATATCTGCACATGTCCGGCCGGCGTCATTGATGCGTTGTTCAAGCACCCGCTCACCGATATCGGCCTCGAGAAGTTCCTCAAGGACTGGGAAAAGGCCCAGGCCCAGGGGGTCAGATCTTGATTTTTGCCTTCGCCTGAGGCCATTCTGACCCCTCCTTCGGAGGACTGATGAACCCCAAAGCCAAGAGCGCAGAGCCTGCGCCGGGTGTCGACGCGCGTCGGCCCGGGCGCGAAGACATCCTTGCCGACTTGGAGCGCCGTGCGCAGGAGGGTGGCGGGGAAGAACGCGTGAGACGGCAGCACGAGGCTGGCAAGCTGACCGCCCGTGAGCGAATCGCGCTGTTGTTCGATGAGGGGACCTTCGAGGAAATCGACAAGTTCGTCACGCATCGCTGTCTGGATTTCGGCATGGCCGCGCAGATCGTGCCTGGCGATGGCGTCGTTGCGGGACACGGGCGCATCGAAGGCCGCCCCGTCTACGCCTTCGCACAGGACTTCACCGTCTTTGGCGGGTCGCTCTCCGAAACGAATGCGGCAAAGATCGTCAAGATCATGGACCTGGCCATGAAGCTTGGGACGCCGGTTGTGGGTCTCAACGACTCCGGCGGCGCGCGTATCCAGGAAGGCGTCCTGTCGCTCGCAGGCTACGCGGACATTTTTCTCCGCAACACGCTTGCTTCGGGTGTCGTCCCGCAGATTTCCGCCATCATGGGCCCGTGTGCTGGTGGGGCCGTCTATTCTCCGGCGATTACCGACTTCACCATCATGGTCGAGCGCACGAGCTGCATGTTCGTCACCGGTCCCGATGTCATCCGAACCGTCACGCACGAGACGGTGACCAAGGAGGAACTGGGCGGGGCCATGCGTCACAACGAGACGAGTGGCGTCTCGCATTTCGCGGTGAAGGACGATCGCGAATGTCTTGCACTCATCCGCGAGCTTCTCGGGTTCATGCCGAGCAATAACCTGACGGAGTCGCCGCGAGTCGAGAGCGTCGATCCCATCGATCGTCAGGACGATGCGCTCGAGCGACTCGTGCCGAGCGCACCGAACCAGCCGTACGACATGCTCGATTTGATTCACACGATCGCAGACGATGGAAATTTTCTCGAGGTTCACCAACACTACGCACGCAACATCATTGTCGGCTTTGCGCGATGTGGTGGTCGCGCGGTGGGCATCGTCGCAAATCAGCCCGCACATCTGGCCGGCACCCTCGATATCGACGCGTCGATCAAGGGTGCGCGATTCGTGCGGTTCTGCGACGCCTTCAACATTCCGCTCATCACGTTTGAGGATGTGCCGGGCTTTCTACCGGGGACCGTACAGGAGTACGGAGGCATCATTCGTCACGGCGCCAAGCTCCTCTATGCGTTTGCCGAGGCGACGGTGCCGAAGGTGACCGTCATCACGCGCAAGGCTTACGGCGGCGCGTACTGCGTCATGGCAAGCAAGCACATCCGCACGGACTGCAACTTTGCCTGGCCGACTGCCGAGATTGCCGTGATGGGACCCGAGGGGGCCGTCAACATCCTGTACAAGCGCGAGCTCGAGCAGGCTGACAACCCCGAACGCCGGCGCGCGGAGCTCGTGGCCGAGTTCCGTGAGAAGTTTGCCAATCCTCACGTTGCCGCCTCCCGTGGGTTCATCGACGAGATCATTCGGCCCCGCGACACTCGTCGGAAGCTGATTCTTGCGCTTTCGACGCTCGAGACCAAGCGCGAGCGGAACCCGGCCAAGAAGCACGGGAATATTCCTCTCTGACGCTCCCGGGACTCGGGACTCGGGACTCGGGATTCGGGATTCGGGGGTTGGGGATTCGGGATTGGCGGCTGCTAGAATAGCGACGCGCGCCGTGCTGTCGAACGTCCAGGACGACCACCGGACTCGTTGAATAAGATCCTAATCGCCAATCGCGGCGAAATTGCCGTCCGCATTATCCGCGCCTGCCGGGAGCAGGGTCTGCAGTCGATTGCCGTCTACTCAGAGTGCGACCGTACCGCGCTCCACGTCCGTCTGGCCGACGAGGCTTACCCGATTGGCCCTAATCCCGCAGTCGAGAGTTACCTGAATATCAATCGCATCGTCGACGTTGCGCGGCAGGCAGGGGCCGATGCGGTACACCCCGGGTATGGGTTCCTCGCTGAAAACGACGCATTCGCAGACGCGTGTCGCGAGGGCGGATTGATCTTTGTTGGCCCCTCGCCCGAGGCAATTGCGCTGATGGGCAGCAAGACCGCAGCCCGGGCCGTTGCTATTCGAGCAGGTGTGCCCGTTGTACCGGGAACAACCGAACCCGTTCTGGAGTCGGCTACGCCCGAAGAACTGGCTGCACGAGCCGGCGAGATTGGATATCCGCTGCTCGTCAAAGCCGTCGCAGGTGGCGGCGGCAAGGGCATGCGTGCCGTGGACTCGTCGTCGGAGCTCCTGACGGCCGTCCAGACGGCAAGATCCGAAGCGCATTCCTCCTTCGGTGATTCGGCCGTGTACTTCGAGCGACGGCTCGTGAAGCCCCGCCATGTCGAAGTCCAGCTGCTGGCCGACGGTTACGGCACGATCCTTCCGTTCGTTGAGCGTGAGTGCTCGATCCAGCGACGCCATCAGAAGCTCGTCGAAGAAACCCCATCGCTTGCCGTTTCGAGGACGTTGCGCGAGGAGATGACATCCGCCGCGGCCAGAATCGCCGCGCTTGCCGGTTACACCAACGCGGGCACGATCGAGTTCCTGCTCGATGAGTCGACAGGCCGAGCGTTTTTCCTGGAGATGAATACACGACTGCAGGTCGAACATCCCATCACCGAGATGGTCACCGGTGTCGATCTCGTGGCGGCGCAGCTGGCGATTGCTCGCGGCGAACGGCTGACGCTCGACCCGCACCGTCTGTTGGAACCAGCGGGTCATGCCATCGAGTGTCGCGTATATGCTGAGGACCCGGACGCGAACTTTCTGCCGTCACCGGGACGCATCACGCACCTGCGGCCACCGGCGGGGCCCGGGGTTCGAGACGATAGTGGGGTCACCGAGGGCTCTGAGATTCCAGTGTTCTATGATTCGCTGGTTTCGAAGGTCGCGAGCTGGGGGAGCAATCGACCGCTTGCCGTGGCGCGGATGGCGCGGGCGCTCGCGGAGTACCAAATCCGGGGCATCAAGACCACCATCCCGTTCTTTTTGCGACTGCTCAAAGACGCTGATTTCCTGGCGGGACGGTTCGACACGACGTTCGTCGAACGGCTGCTCGGACGCCACGCCGGAGATCGGCCGGATCCCTTGTCGGTCGAAGCCAGGACGATTGCCCTCATGGCGGTAGCTTTGCAGGCACTGCACTCGGAGGCCCCCGTCCCAACGGCATCGGCTGACGGCTGGAAAGAGCGGGCGCGATTCGAGGGCCTGCGCGAGTGGCCGACAGCTTGACGTCTCCATGACCCTGCAGATTGAAATTGACGGCCGGTTGAGCCGTGTTCTGGTTGAGCGCGCCGGATCTGAGCCTCGGTACCGCTTCACGATTGATGGGCAGTCGGCGGACGTCGATGCGGTGAGGCTTGACCGCTGGACCTGGTCGCTGATATTGCCCGATGGCTCCCAGCACGTTGTCGCGGTCCGCGGCAGCGCGATGTCTGGATTCACGGTGCATTTGTCATCCCGCGATGTCACCGCAGGTGTCGCCCGGCGAGGTCACCGGACCAGCCGGCCCCTCGGTGGCGGCCAGGAAGGCATCGGATCGGGCCCGGCACGCATCATGGCACCCATGCCAGGGAAGGTCGTTCGTGTCCTGGTCACCGTAGGTCAGAACGTGCAGGCTGGAGAGGGAATTGTCGTCGTCGAGGCCATGAAGATGGAGAATGAGCTTAGAGCCCCGCGCGCCGGGGTCGTCAGGGAAATCGCCGCGCGACCGGGACTGTCTGTGGAGGTCGGAGCCGTGCTTGCAGTTGTCGACTAATGTCCGATAGAGCATACGTGTGATGTTCAAGTTCAAGAAAGTCAGCGGTCCCGTCGTCACACGCAGTGTGCAGGCGTTTCGGGTAATGATCATGATCGTCGCCGCATTGCTCGCGGTGTCGATCGTCACCACACTCACCATTGATCTGGGCCCGTCGGTTCGCGAGCGGGCCGAACGCGAGGGGACAAACTACCTTCGTCGTCCGCTGCACATCGGCGGCCTTCATTTCAGGCTCTACACTGGCAAATTTCAGATCGACGATCTGGTCATCGATGGTCTGAACCCCGGAGATCGGCCTTTCCTTCGCGCAAAAAGCCTCACCGTCTCGCTTTCGTGGTCGGCGCTCATCAATCGCGAGGTGCTCCTGGATTCGATTGAGATGACCGACTGGGAGATGTTGACCGAGCGATTTGCCGACGGACGTCACAATTTTCCGAAGTTCACACGTGAATCAACAGGACCCAGGCGCGTGACGACGACGTTGTCCTACGTGCGCGCGCATCGGGGACAATTCACGTTTGAGGATCACGGAGCGCCCTGGAGCACCGTTGCGCGCAATCTCGACATCACCATGAGCAAAGGCGTCGACTACCGCGGTCGGGCGAGCTTCAAGGGTGGCACCGTCAAGATCGGCGAGCATCTGCCCATGTGGGCTGACATGCAGATGCAGTTCAAGCTGGACGGGCCGAAGGTGCTTGTCGAGAAACTCGATCTTCACACGGACGGTGCCGTTTCGGACATTACCGGAACTGTCGATCTTGCGCGCTGGCCCGAGCAGACCTGGAATGTCGACTCACGGGTGCGGTTTCCGAGGATGCGCGAGATTTTCTTTCGCAACGAGTCGTGGGTGTTGTCGGGAGACGGGCGTTTCGCCGGAACCTTCCACATCTTCAGGGGTGGACGCGAGCTGAAGGGCACATTCGAAAGTCCGCTGCTCGGCGTCTACGACTATCGATTCCCCAATCTAAAGGGTGCGCTCCTCTGGGTGCCCGATCGCTTCGAAGTGACTGATGCGTCTGCTGACGTGTACGGCGGGCGATCGGAATTTTCGTATTCGATGGCCCCGCTGGGGCAGCGAACTCCCGCGACGGCGCGGTTCGATGCGACCTACGAGCAGGTCGACCTGTCGCAGTTCACCGATTTTCTCGAGACCCGTGGTGTGCGCCTCTCAGGGGCGTGGTCGGGACACAATCTTCTCGAGTGGCCGCTCGGTCGATTTTCGGAGCACCGGGGTGAAGGCGAAATGTCGGTAGTGGCGCCGCCCGGGACGGTTCTGTTCGACGGAGACCTTCGAGGGCCGCTCGCTGCGGATGCTGGAGCTCCAGCACCGGATTTCGATGCGCCGCTCGGCTATCTGCCGATTGCGGGAAGCGTGGCGTACGCGTTTGGGCCGGAGTGGGTCGATATCGAGACCGGCGTGCTTTCGACGCCGAGAACGCTGATGCGATTCGACGGCCGTACGGCGTATGGTGCCGATTCCCGCATCGCGTTTCAGGTAACGAGTGGCAACTGGCAGGAAAGCGACAGGGTCCTTGCCGGATTCATGACCGCCTTCGGAGCGTCGGCGCGGCCCGTCGAAATCGGCGGCCGGGGTCATTTCGAAGGCGTCATGCTCGGGGCATTTCAGTCGCCGCGAATCGAAGGGCGCTTTACGGGTGAACGCATGCGGGCGTTCGACGTGGTCTGGGGCGACGGTCGCGCAGACCTCGTTTTTGAAAACCGCTACCTGGACGTCACCCAAGCCGTCATCACCAAGGGCGGTGCGCGGATTGAAGCAGACGGTCGTTTTTCGATTGGCTATCCGCGCCGTGATGAAGGAGAAGAGTGGAACGCCCGATTCCGGGTTACCGACGCGCCCATTGTCGAACTTCGTCATGCGTTTGGCATCGACGACTACACCGTTGACGGTCGCCTTGCCGGCGAATTCCATCTGTATGGACGGTATCAGGCGCCCTTTGGCTTTGGAGCCATGACCATCACGGACGGTGTGGCCTATGGTGAGGCGTTCGAACAAGGCAAAGCCGCGTTGCGCTTCGAAGGCCAGGGTGTCCGTCTCGATGGCATCGCCCTGCAGAAGAGCGGCGGCACGTTTACCGGAGCTGCCTTCGTGGGCTGGAACGGCACCTATTCCTTCAACGGCGACGGGCGGCGACTTCCAATCGAAAGTTTTGCGCCTGTCGCCACCTCGAACGTCCCGCTGACGGGCTTGCTCCAGGTGTCGGCGAGCGGGACCGGCAGCTTCGAGAACCCGCGCAATGAATTCAAGATTCGGATCGACGACCTGTTTCTGGCCGATGAAGGAATCGGGCAGGTGACGGGTCGGCTGGACATGCGCGGATCGCAGCTGACGATGGAACTCGACGCAGCCTCGCCAAGGCTTGCCGTGTCGGGGACGGGCCGCGTGGCGCTGACGGCAACGCGCGATGTCGATCTGACCCTGAGGTTCTCGAACACCTCGATCGATCCATTCATTCGTCCGTACCTGCCCCGACTGTCACCGTTTACCACGGCGATTGGAACCGGCACGATCCGCGTTGCCGGAGACCTCAACCACCAGGATCGCCTTCTGGTGGATGGCACGATCGAACAGTTGCGGCTGCGCCTCTTCGACTACGTGTTGCAGAATTCTGCTCCGATCAGATTGGCGCTCGACGGGAATGTCGTGCGGCTGAACGAAGCGCACCTGATTGGGCAGGACACCAAACTCGTCGTTGCAGCCACGGCCGATCTGAATCGAAAGCAGGTGGAGGGGGCCGCCTCTGGCACGGCCAACCTGGGGATCCTGCAGGGCTTCTTCCGTGACATCCGGAGTTCGGGCCAGGCGGAGCTGTCGGCCGAGATTCGCGGCCCGCTCGCAGCCCCGGTGTTTTCGGGGAGCGCGTCGATTCGTGATGGGCGGCTCCGGCACTTCTCATTGCCCCGCTCGCTCGAATCCGTCAATGGACGGGTGCTGTTCGATGCTCGTGGCGTGCGGGTGGATGGCCTGACGGCCAAGGTTGGCGAGGGAGAAGTGGTCTTCGGTGGCCGGGTGACGTTCGACGGCTATGTGCCCTCCGAGGTGAACCTGACCGCGAGCGGTCAGAACATGCAGCTCCGTTACCCGGAAGGCGTCAGCTCCAACGTGGACGCCGAACTGGCGCTCACCGGCCGCGTCACCTCGCCGACGCTGAGCGGAACGGTCACCGTGCGAAGTGCGGTCTGGGAAGGGAACCTGGATTCTTCGACAATGCTCAACCTTCGCAACGCGTTCGAGCGCGGATCGGAGCCGCCGCCCGTCGCGGTGCCCACGCGGTCGACATTCCCCGTGCAGTTTGATGTGCGCCTCGTCGTGCCGGGCACGTTCGAGGTCAACAGCAATGCGGCTCGGATGGTGATGAGCGTCGACGTCACGCTGCGGGGCACCTATGATCGGCCGCTGCTGTTCGGTCAGGGCGAGGTCCTGCGAGGCCAGGTCAACTTCGAAGGGCGTCGGTATCTCATTACCCGCGGGACGCTGGATTTCACCAACCCTGTTCGCATCGATCCGTTCTTTGACGTTGAAGCCGAAACCAACGTCCGGCAGCCCGGCCAGACGTATCGTGTCAACCTCCGTGCGACCGGCACCCGTCGGAGTCTTGACTTCGAGTTCTCTTCGGACCCGACACTGCCCGAAGTTGATGTCATTGCGATGTTGTTCGGGGATGTCCAGACGTCACAGGATGCGGAGCTGCGAGCTCTGCAGCGTCCGGATTTGATTGAGCAGGAACTGGTGAAGGCGCGGCTGGCCCGGCTCATCGGCAGCCCTATCTTTTCGGAAGTCGGCCGTGTCGTCGAACAGACGTTCGGCGTCGATACCTTCCAGATCACGCCGCTCGTCGGCACGGATCCGCTTCAACAGACCTCCCGCATCAATCCCTCCGCGCGGGTCACCATCGGCAAACGGATTTCCGACCGTGTTTACATGACGTACGCCCGTAACCTCAGTGCGTCGAGCCGCGATCAGATCATCCTCATCGAGTTCGATCAGACCGACCGATTCTCGTGGGTGTTTACCCGGAACGAGGATGAAACCTATTCTCTCGACATCCGTGTGAGGCACACGTTCTGATGAGCGCGCGCCGTCGCACCGGGCGCCTGACGGTCCTGATTCTGCTGCTCGCCGGCGTGTTGGGAGTCGGGATCGTGCAATCGGCTGAGGGTGCCGTGACCGATTATCTGGGGCGCTCGATCGCGCAGGTGCGCGTCGAGCAGGAGGCCGCTCAGGTCGACGACCGGGCGATTCTCGACCTGATTGAGACGCGTGTCGGCCAACCGCTCGAAATGACGCAGGTGCGCGAAACGATTGGGCATCTGTTCAGTCTGGGTCGCTACGAAGACGTGCAGGTGCGGGCGAGCCCGTCCGGTGACGGCGTCGTGCTCGTGTACGACCTCGTTCCCCTGCACCATGTGCGCGCCATCGAGTTCCGAGGTCCCATCGAGCTCGACCAGGCGCGCCTGCGGTCGGCGATCATCGACCGCCTCGGGCCGACGCCTCCGGTTGGACGCTCCGCGGATGCGGCGCGGATTCTCGAGGACCTGTACCGTGATGAGGGCTATCGCCGCCCCACCATCACGTCGAGCACCAGGGTCGAACATAATCCCGATCGAACCACGCTGATCTTCGACATCATGCCCGGCGCTCGGACCCTTGTCGGACGGATTGCCGTCGAAGGGGGTCAGGCAGCGCCGGCAGTCGTGCTGGATCGCATCGATTTGCGGATGGGCGATCCGTTCCGGCCAGCTGCCTTGATTGCGGCGCTCGATCGCTACCGCACAGAACTTCAATCGCAAGGCTACTACCAGGCAAGAGCAACGTACCTTCCAAGGCCATCGGGCGGCGAGTCCACGATGGATCTCACGGTGATCGTGGAAACGGGTCCCATGGTGAGGCTTCGGTTCGAGGGAGATCAAATCCCCGAGCGCGAACGCGCCGATTTGGTGCCAATTGCCCGGCAGCGATCGGTGGACGAGGACCTCCTCGAAGATTCCAAGCGGCGGATTGAAGATTGGCTGAAAGGGCAGGGCTATCGAGATGCCCGTGCGGACTACCGTCGGGAGCAAACAGGCGACACACTCGAGATCATTTTTTCGGTGACGCGTGGACCAGTTCATCGGCTCAACAGTGTGGAAATCGTCGGCAGCTCGATGACAGCTGAATTGCGGCCGCTTCTGCGACTCAAGGAGGGCGCCCCCTTCGTTGACGCCATTTTCTCGGCGGATATGGCCGGGATGGTCGAGTTCTATCGACGTGCAGGATTTGCCAACGTGAAGATCAACACCTCGGTGTCGCCCGCCGAGGGCAGTGGGAGCGACCGGCAGGTGACCGCCCAACTGACGGTGGTGGAAGGTGCCCGGTCGTCCATTGGGAACGTGACGTTCGAAGGGAATCAGTCGATCGAAAACACGCGCCTCATGACCGTGGCGGGTCTTGCGCCCGGACAGCCGTTCTACGCACCGCAAACAGAAATGGCGGCCGACGCCATCGTCGTCGAGTATTTGAACCGCGGATACGCGAACGCGCGCGTGGAGCGGACGCTGACGGTAAACGAGGAACGCGACACCGTTGACGTGGCGTTTCGCGTGCAGGAAGGGGTACAGGTCATCATCGACCACGTGCTCATCATCGGCAACGACCGCACCAAGGCAGAAATCATCGAGCGCGAGCTGGTGCTCAAGCCGGGTCAACCTCTGGCAGACAGCGACATGATTGAAAGCCGGCGTCGGCTGAACGCCCTGGGGCTGTTCCGACGGGTGCAGATTGCGGACGTGCGCCATCCAGGTCAGGAAGGGCGGCGTGATGTGCTCGTAACCGTCGAAGAGGCGCTCGCGACCACAATCGGCGGAGGGGGAGGCGCCGAAGTAGGTCTGCGACTCGAGCGGTCCGCCGTCGATGGACTGGCTGAGGAGCGGATTGAGTTTGCCCCTCGGGGCTTTTTTGAAATCGGGCGGCGCAACCTCTGGGGCAAGAATCGATCAATCAATTTCTTCTCACGCGTAAGCTTCCGCCCGAACGGCGGCACCTCCTCCACTCCCGACCCCGATGCGCCGACCGACAGCGGCTACGGATTCAATGAGTACCGCGTCCTTTTGACATATCGGGAACCACGGGTGTTCGGCTCGACCGCGGACGGCCTGTTGTACGGATTCCTCGAGCAGGGCGTTCGATCGAGCTTCAACTTCAATCGGCGTGGGACGCGGCTGGAGATCGTCCGCCGTGTGACACCCGAGACCACCGTCAGCGGCCGCTACACACTCGAGCAGACACGCCGATTTGACGAGCGGTACAACCAATCTGAAGAGCAGAATATCGATCGCCTGTTCCCGGAATTCCGGCTGTCCGCATTATCGTCCTCGTTGATTCGCAGCACCCGTGATGACGCGATCGATCCGAGCCGAGGGACGCTGATGACGATTGACGCGTCAATTGCGGCCCGCGGCATCGGTTCCGAGGTCGGGTTTGTCGAGGTCCTCCTCAAAGAGTTCTTTTACCGGCAACTGCCGGGGGCTGGGCGTGTGATTTTGGCGGGCGGTGCCACGCTGGGACTGGCTCGTGGCTCTTCCAGCAATCTCTCCGAGGGTGCCGATGGCGAGACCGACAGCGAACAACTGACGGTCCCGGCCAGTGAGCGCTTTTACGCTGGTGGCGACACCACGGTCCGAGGGTTTGCGCTGGATCGGCTGGGCACTCGCGACACGATCGACCAGGACGGGTTTCCAACGGGCGGACAGGGGTTGATAATCTTCAACGCCGAGTTGCGCTTTCCGGTCTGGGGGGATCTGGGAGGTGTCGGCTTCCTGGATGTGGGGAATGTGTATCAAAAGGTGAGCGCCATCGACTTCGGCGAGCTGCGCGGCAGTGTTGGCGTTGGCATCCGTTATCGATCCCCGATTGGTCCCGTTCGCTTCGACGTGGGGTTCAAGCTGTCGCGCTTCGACTTCCGGACCGGGGCATTCAATCCCGATGGCACGCCAGAAACGAAGCTGGAGCCGTTGACCGGATTCCATATCAGCCTCGGGCAGGCATTCTAGGGACAGTCCGTCAGAATTGAGAATCCAGAATTCAGAACTGACACGACAGATCCTGACGCTGCGGCGCGTGGCACCGGCGCTGATGCTCGTCGCTGCAGCCGTGGCGTTGCGCGCGCAAGGCGAGGTCATCGATCGCGTGATGGCTGTTGTGGCAGGTCAGGTCATCACGTTATCCGACGTCGAGGGAGCAATTGCCCTGGGCCTCGTGCCGACGTCCGACGATCCAAATCCTCGACCGGCAGCGCTGCAGTGGCTCATCGAACGGGAATTGCAGCTGCGAGAGATGCGGCGTTACCTGCCACCGGAGCCAAGCGAGCAGGAGATCGAACAGCGACTGCAGAAGACTCGGCAGCAGTTCTCATCACCGCAGGCACTGGCGCAGGCGCTGGCGCGCGCGGGAATCGATGAGGCTCGGCTGCGCGAGATCGTTCGTGATGACTTACGGATTCAGGCGTATCTCAACGAACGCTTTGCCGGATTCGCCCAACCGACCGAGGAAGAATTGCTCGCGTACTATGCAGCACATCGGTCCGAATACAGTCGGGACGGCATTGTTCCGCCATTCGCCGACGTGCGCGACCTCGTGCGCCAGCAGGTCGAGAACGAGCGGCGGAGATTGACGATTGCCGAATGGCTGGCGGGGCTCCGCCGCCGGACCGACGTGACGGAACTCCCCGCAAAATAGTCCGCCGGTCAGTACCGGATTACGATCGCCATTCTCGTCAGAAACTCGCCGCTTGTTCGAAAGGTGGTCACCAGGTTACCAAAGTCGCGTCCCTCAAATCCTTGAGGCACGTAGGTCGAATCGAGCCGCAGTCGAAACCAATCGCCGTCCTTCGTCGCGAACGGTGCGAATGAAAAGCTGACCGGCGTGATCGTAAACCGGTAGATGGCCTCGAACTTTTCGTTGCCGGTCTGGTCTCTTCCGAAAAAACGCATCAAGCCCATTCCCGTCCCGACATCGACTTGAAAGCGTCCCCCGAGCCGAAACAGGTACAGCCCATCGAGCGCCCAGACATTGGCCGACCCGCGATCCGCCGGGTCATCCTCGAACCGCCCGCCGGGATCCCACACCAACCAGCTCACGCGCGTCTCCAATCTCTGCTCGAAGCGATCGGTGCGAGTCTCCTTCCAGCACGACGTCTGCCCGCTAGCGCCCACGCCGGGTACGCAAAAAGTGTGGCTCAAACCAAATCCCCAATAAGGTCCTGGACCGCTGAGCGCATCGAGCCAGTCCCACCAGCCCTCCAGGGCGTACGCCCGTGCAGGACAGAACGAAACCAGGGTCAAGACGAGCAGCAACCGGATCGTCTTCATAGAGGTCCTTTCGCTAGGCCAGGGCTCAATCGGTGTTTGATGATTCGCTACGACCCGGCGCGCGAAGCCGCCGGGGTAAACACGTTCTCGATCACGCCAAGTCGGCGCACCGACAGATCGTTTCGACTTGTGATTCGGTTTCGTGGCGGGGGAACGTCTGGGCAGAACAGCAACATGTCGGCATCAAGCTCACGAATGATGTAACACCGTGAACCGCCCACGTCCGCGGCTTCGAACTCGTTATGAAACATAATCCGGAACGGAATGACGTTCGCCAGCACAAGCAGAACGACGATCGCGATGGCGACAATCAACGGACCCATGCCCCCGCGAACCTGTCTCTGCCTACGCTGACGTACAACGCGAAAAATCCCCAAGCTGAACGCGAGAATCAGGACGTCGAGCAGGGCACGGTACAGCGATCGCTGCACCGAAGCGGCCGGTGCCAGGGGCGCAAGAAGCTCGGCAGGGCTCCGGTTGGTCGTACCCGTGAACGCGGTCATGAGATCCAGGAACGCCCACAAGACCAGCAACACCGCGACCAGCCCACAGGCAGCGAGGGCTTGCCCGAGGACTACGGGATCGTCGAGTCCGAGTCTGGATTCCACACGGTGAAGCCATTGGCCCAATGCCCGTTTGGCACCACCGATGGGACCGAACAGACTGAATATGCGAACAACGAATCCGACCGCGAGGACGCCCATGGCCAAGACGGTCATGTACACGAATGGTGAAACCAATGATCTCGCTCCCCACTGGAACCAATCGAGCGGACGCTCGTTGCCGAAGGCCAGCGTGCGACCAAACGTCAGGTTGAAAGTAGCCGTAATGATGAATCCGAGAATGGTTGGGACGATTACTGCTGACGCGATGATCGCAAGGGCCATCAGCGCACGGGCGTGCCACGTTGTACCGGCGGGTTCGACCTGGTTACGCACGGCTTGCAACGCTGCGCCCAGCTCTCGTGCCGTCTGGTATCGCCGTTTGGGGTCCTTTTCCAGAGTGCGTGCGATCACGTTGTCGAGGCTGCTCGGGCAATCTTTGGCGATCGAGGAGGCTTGAGGAGGAGTCGTGCCGAGGATCGCCCCCGTCAGCAGAGCGAAGCTCGGTTCCTGGAATGGCCGCCGTCCCGTGACGAGCTCGAACAGCGTTACGCCCAGACTGTAGATATCACCGGCCTCGTTGAGGGTGCCGGTGAGCAACCGCTCGGGCGGCATGTACGGGGGTGTGCCGATGAGCCGTACCTGCGTCGTTTCCGACTCGGAGTCTGCAATAGCCGACAGGTGGCCGGCGCGAGCCAGTCCGAAGTCAAGTACCTTGGCCGTGCCGTCCACAGCAACCTGGACATTCAAAGGTTTCAGATCGCAATGGACGACGCCGCGCTCGTGCGCGTACACCACCGCATCGATGATTTGGCTGGCAAGCCGAAGCGCCTGGCGCAGTGGAAGGGGACCTTCGGCAATGAGCGCGGCGGCGGTGCGCCCTTCGACATACTCCATGACCAACAGCAAATGATCCGCGTCATCCAGGACGTCGTAGAGCGTCGCAATGTGAGGATGCGACAGAGCCGCAACCGCCCGAGCTTCCTGCAGGAGCCGTTGGCGCGCATTGGGAGAGACCAGCCAGCGCCCGGCAAGGCTTTTGAGCGCGACGCGACGCCCCAGCCGTGTGTCTTCGGCAAGAAATACCTGGCCCATCCCTCCAGCGCCAAGTCTTCGGATCACCTGATACGGGCCGTAGCGGCGACCAATCGTCAGCGTCTCCTCGTCCGATTGCGGAGGGGCACCGGTGAAGTCATCAAGGGATGCGGAGGACAGTGCGGCAACCTGAGCCGGACCGAGCGCGCGACTGATGGTGTCGTGCGTCTCGAGCATCACGAGCACTTCACGGCGGAGGGTGGGCTCGTCGGGAAATTCGGCTTCGACAAGACGAGCGCGCTGTGGGCCGACCAGTCCCGCGGCCACACTGAGCACGGGTTTGGCTCGCTGCCACTCTTGGGGCGACACGGTCAGCTTAGAGTCAACTTCCGAACGACTGCCGGCCGGAGCCTTCGGCCCACGTACTGTGCTGCGTGATCGATGCGAGGGAGCAACAGACCCCAGGGGGTAAGGGGAGAAAATATATCACGCACCCCAGACCGCGAATCGAACGATTTCAGCCGCGTTGAACACCGAGTGGCTCACGACCGGTGCCACGATGCTCCCTCGCCTCAAATAGACGGCACCCCAGAACGCGCCCAGCGCTCCGGTCGTGATTGCGGCATCCCACCCCTGCAGCGCATGGCCAGCACCAAACATCACGCTGAAAATGACCAACCCCACGCGTGCGCCGCCCAGATGTCGTTCGAATCGCCGCAGCACGAAGGCACGCTGCATTTCTTCTCTCAGTCCACCGGCCAGCGTCGCGACGACGGCAAAGACGATGGCGTCCCGGGCCGTTCGAATCAACCCTTCGAGCGGATTTACCGGAACATTGTGGAGCCACGGAGCAAAACGTTGCACGAGCGTCAGCACGACGATGACAATTCCGAAGACCACGAACGTGAGGAACACTCCAAGCAGCGCCTCTCTGCCGATCGGACGATGGCCAATGAATATCCGCCGCACGTTCTCGCCGTGCAGCCGCAGCAACACGAGCACCAGCACCATGACCAGCGCGGCGTCCAGGAGCAGAAGTGGCGCGACGAATTCGATCGAAAGCCCGCGATTTGCCTGCGAGAATCCGAGCACGCTCATCACGTAAATGAGAGCCAACTGTGTGGGGAAGCCTGAACACAACAGAATTTCGAGCGCAGCCAGAACGCGATCCTGAGGGCGACTTCGCTGAGGGAGCTCTTCGGGACTCGATAACGGTGCATCAAACGGGGTGTCGGGAGCCCCGGCGGTCAGATCGGACACCATCGAACTGTATCACTAGCCGGCGTCATGAGGCGTCACAGCTCAGTCCGCGCCCCGCACGAGCGCACCGGGCCGACTCAGGGCGAGCCCGAGTGTTGGGCCACGTGCGGTTGATAAATAGAGCACCGACGTGCACGCCCCGGAGAAAATTCAGCGTCGGCGGACGTTGAGTGCTGTACGGGGTAGATCAGATCGTCCCAAATGGATAGACTCGGGGATACTGTAATGGACCCCCGATCAACGATTGCACCGCACGAAGCGTCCCTGGGGCCGGTTTCGCCCCGCATGCTGGCTCGTGTGCTCATCGTCGAGGACGATACCTCTGCGAGAGCCGGTCTGACGGAGCTGGTTCAGAGCTGGGGATTCGAGACGGAGGGAGCTCGTGACGGTCAGGATGCGCTCGAAAAACTCACCACGTTCAGACCGAGCATTGTCCTGACGGATCTGGTGATGCCGCGGATGGATGGCCTGGAGCTGTTGAAATCAATCACAGCTCAGGGTGAGGACGTGACGGTCCTGATTCTCACGGCGCAGGGCACCGTCGAGACGGCCGTCGAGGCGATCCGTGTCGGAGCCTACGACTACCTCACCAAGCCCGTCGACCCGCAGCGGCTGAAAATCCTGCTCGACAACGTCATCGAGCGCCAGGAGACGCATCGCGAGGTCAAGGCGCTGCGACGTCAGCTGCGCGAGCACGGCTCCTTTGGGTCTCTGATTGGCAGCAGCCCCCCGATGCGGCGGGTCTATTCGATCATCGAACAGGCGGCGCCGACATCGGCATCCGTGCTGATAGCCGGCGAGTCGGGGACCGGCAAGGAACTCGTCGCGCAGACGATCCATCAGCTCAGCCCGCGCGCGGCATTTCCGTACGTGCCAATCAACTGCGCCGCGATACCCGAAACACTGCTCGAAAGCGAGCTCTTTGGTCACGAAAAGGGCGCGTTCACCGGGGCCGTGGAACGCCGGGCCGGCTGCTTCGAGCTCGCGGATCGCGGAACGCTCTTCCTCGACGAAGTGGCCGAAATGACGCCCGCGACGCAGGCGAAGCTTCTCCGCGTCCTGCAGGAGCGGCGGTTCCGCAAGATTGGCGGCCGGCAGGAGCAGGCGGTGGACGTGCGGATCATTGCCGCGACCAACGTCGATCCCATGGATGCCGTCAAGAAAGGCAAACTGCGCGACGATCTGTACTACCGGCTCAACGTATTTGCCCTGACGTTGCCGCCGCTGCGTGATCGCCGCGAGGATCTGGCGCTGCTCGTGCAGGCCTTCCTGAACGAGTTCAACACCCGTCACGAGAAGTCCGTGGTGGCGGTCGAGCCGGATGTCATGAAAGTCTTCGAGAGCTACTTGTGGCCCGGCAACGTGCGCGAATTGCGGAACGTGGTCGAGCGAGCGACGATCATTGCCAAGGGGGAATTTGTCGAGATCAAGCATCTCCCGCCGGCCCTGATTGATGCGGGACGCACGGAACCAACGCAGCGGACATTGGCGCTCCCACCCGGTACGACAGTCGAGGAAGCCGAGCGGCAGCTCATCATGCTGACGCTCGAACATACCCGCGACAACAAGACGCGTGCGGCCGAGATCCTCGGGATCAGTCTCAAGACGCTCCACAACAAGCTGAACAAGCTCAAACTGCGGGGTGACTGAGACAAGGAGGCCGTGAAAGAGCGGCTTCACCACAGGGGTCACAAAGGACACAGAGCAAGCTAGACTAAGATAACTCTGTGAGCTCTGTGACCTCCGTGGTAAGGATTGGTTGGACTTGCGGATGATTTACGACGGCTGCGGCGCTCGTCCCACTGGCTGATTCAGAACACATGCGACTCGGCATCAAGGCCAAGCAGGTCGCGGGCGTGACCTCGATCGTCACCTTGTCGATCGTCGCGCTGGGGCTCATCCATCTGGCCTCGCTGGCTCGTGTGGCGCTCGAAGAGAGCAAAGCGCGCGGCGAACTCCTCAAGAACGCGATTCTGCATCGAGCAAGCGTTGCCATTTCGGACCAGGCCGATCCCTACCAGGCGCTCCGGGATGATGCGGGCCTGCGCTCCATCCTCGAGTCCAGTCTCTATTCCAAGAGCGTCATCTACGCCGCGATTGTCGATGCCGAGGGACGGGTCGTCGCGCACAGCGACCCGAGTCAGACCGGTCAGCGGCTGCCACCAGCCGACGAGCTCGACCCCCTGCTGACGCTGAACGGCATCGCACGACTGCGGGCCATCTATTCGGATGCGGGACGTACGCTGGAGGTGCGGGAACGGCTGATTCTGAAGGAGGAACAGCGCCAGTTCGGGTCGATTCGCGTGGGGGTTTCGACGCTCCTCATTCAAGGCGAGCTCAACGCGGCTCTTGGCCCGGCGCTTCTTACGCTTGCGCTCGCGCTCGTGGTTGCGGTGGTGGTCGCCATGCTGTTGGCGCAGCGGCTGCTACGACCGATTCACATCATCCGAAGCGGTTTGACACGGCTCGGACGCGGTGAGTTTGGCGTCACGCTGGACCTGCCCAAAGGGGACGAGTTCGGCGACCTCGGCAGTTTCTTCAACGAAATCAGCGCGCAACTCTCGGCCGACCGATCCAACCCAGGTCAGCACAACCGGGATCAGGTGCTGCAGGCGTTGAAGTACTCGCGAAAGCTGGTGGCGCTCGGCCGCCTGACGACCGGTGTCGCGCACGAGGTCAAGAATCCGCTCAACGCGATGACGATTCATCTCGAACTGCTTCGGCAGAAGCTGACGGCGGACGCTGGACGTCCGCGACGGCCAGCCGCCACGCTGCTTCAGGAAGAAGGCGGCGGCGCGGCTGTTGCCGCCGCCGAACCTCCGGTCGATCTCTCAGGTGCCCTGCGCCACGCGGCGGTCATTGGCGACGAGATCAAGCGACTCGATCAGGTGCTTCAGGGGTTCATGAAGTTCACGCGCCCTGAAGAGCTCAAGATGCAGGCCGTGGAAGTCCGGGAACTGATTGCCGAAGTGAGCCAGCTGGTCGAGGCCGAGGCTCGGAAAACCGGTGTCCGAATTGTCGTGGAGTGTCCCGCGGATGTGCCGCCGATCAACGTGGACTCGGCAATGATGCGACAGGCCCTCCTGAACCTGGCAATCAACGCCTGTCAGGCCATGCCGGACGGAGGAACGCTTCGCATCGCCAGCGCCCGTGCGCGCGACGGCCGCGTGCTGATCACGGTCAGCGACACGGGCGTGGGCATCAAGCCCGAGGATCT
The DNA here is from genome assembly GCA_036556585.1 of Vicinamibacterales bacterium. Classification (GTDB taxonomy): domain Bacteria; phylum Acidobacteriota; class Vicinamibacteria; order Vicinamibacterales; family JAMQPK01; genus DATBJG01. The sequence goes on along the minus strand of DATBJG010000050.1, from coordinate 9,836 downwards.
CAACCGTATTTTCGATCTCTACTTCACGACGAAGGAGCGCGGAAGCGGTATCGGATTGTCGCTCGTCTACCGCATCATCCAGATGCACGACGGCGAGGTCGAGGTGGAATCGGCACCGGGCCGGGGCACGACGTTCAAGCTGGTTTTGCCGAGGGCGACCGACTAGCGGTAGCGCGTCAGAAACTGCTGGCAAGAACTGACGGACGGAGGATAATGGGGTTATGAGCCAAGTCGTTCCGGGCCCCCACCGGCACGTGTGGCTGAGCGCAGCCCTGCTGCTGCTCGTCGGTGCCTCAGGCGTGGGCTGCGCCACGAGCCGCGCCGCCGTGGGGCCCGAGATGCCCGTCCTCGATGCGCCGCCCGCGCCGCCGCGTGTCGTCACTCCCGTTGTCGTCGATGCGACGCCGACCACGCCCGAGGTGGTTCAAGAAGAAGAAACCCCGACCGCTCGTACGCCGGCCCGGCCGACGCCGACCAAGGCCGATCCGCCAAAGCCGGCGCCGAGGGCCGAGCGGGAACCGGACCGCGAAACGCCAAAGCCCGAAGAGGCGCGACCCAGCCGCACTTTGCAAACACCGGCGTCTGCCGCCGAATCCGAGGTGGCCATCAGAGACCAGCTGGCGCGCGCTGAGGGCGAGCTCCAGCGCGTGGACTATCGCACGCTCAGTCTGACGCTCAAGGACCAGTACGATGTCGCCAAGCGCTTCATCCAGCAGTCCAGGGAAGCGCTCATGGCCAAGAATCTTGTCTATGCGGCGACATTGGCCGGGAAAGCCTCGGAGATCGCCGAAGTACTTCCACGTCGGTAACACCCTCTTGTTCGTGTCGGGCGGCTCGTGTGAAATTCCGCGCAATCAAGGTCGATTTGTCAATATCTTGCGATTGACCTAAAACTGGTCCACAATATCTTGTAGATCGCGGCTTGACAAACCCGGACGCCGAGCGCATAGTGACCCGCTAGCGCGAAACAGATAGTCAAACGAGAGTTCTCCCCAGCACTCTCTCCTGCCATGAGGGGCGTGAGATTCCGTTCCTCGGGGTTCTGCTTCAGCGCGCTTCCCTGATTCACGTGTGCGGCCATCGGCGCCGGGTTATCAGACCCGGCGAGCGAGCCGTTTTTGGCGGGTGGAGGGGCCCCGCCTCAACCGATCCGCATTGCCCGGGGGCGTGACGAAGCCCAGGGGGAGGAACGCTCATGGAACGAGGCGCAGCTCAGGACACCATCACGTCGATCGGACAAGCGACACCCGACAACGGGCTCGATGCCCGCGAGACGCCGTCCGCGACGGAACGTGCCACGACCGGGCTGGAATTTCCCCGGTTTTTTACGCGGGAAGGCGTGGATCCGTTCGATGAGGTCGATTGGGAGCTGCGCGCGGCCGTGATCGGCAACGAACGGGGTGAGGTGGTCTTCGAGCAGCGCGACGTGGAAATTCCGGCGTTCTGGTCGCAGCAGGCCACCAACATCGTCGTCTCGAAATATTTCCGAGGGCAGATTGGGACGCCGGAGCGCGAGCGCAGCGTTCGCCAGCTGATTGGCAGGGTCGTGGCGACGATTACGGAATGGGGGCGGACGAAGCGCTATTTTGCGTCCGACTCGGATCTGCAGGCGTTCAGTGACGAGTTGAAGCATCTGCTCGTCTATCAGAAAGCAGCCTTTAACAGTCCCGTCTGGTTCAACTGCGGTTTCGAAAAGGCGCCGCAGTGTTCCGCCTGCTTCATCAATTCGGTGGACGACACGATGGAGTCGATCCTCACGCTGGCCAAGACCGAAGGCATGCTGTTCAAGTTCGGTTCGGGCACCGGGTCGAATCTGTCGAACATCCGGTCGTCGCGCGAACACCTGGCGGGCGGAGGGACCGCGTCCGGGCCGGTCTCGTTCATGAAGGGGTATGACGCGTTTGCCGGCGTGATCAAGTCGGGTGGCAAGACGCGCCGCGCCGCCAAGATGGTCATCCTCAATGCCGATCATCCCGACATCGTGGACTTCATCAACTGCAAGGTCGAAGAAGAGAAGAAGGCGTGGGCGTTGATCGATGCCGGTTATGACGGTTCGTTCACCGGCACAGCCTATTCGTCGGTGTTCTTTCAGAACTCCAACAACAGCGTGCGCGTGACCGACGAATTCATGCGGGCGGTTCTTGATGACGCGCAGTGGCAGACGCGTTCCGTCACCACGGGGGCGGTGATGGACACGTACAAGGCGCGCGACGTGATGCGGTTGATTGCTGAAGGCACGTTTGTCTGCGGCGATCCCGGGATGCAGTTCGACACGACCATCAATGAGTGGCATCCCTGCCCGAACACGGCGCGGATCAACGCGTCGAACCCGTGCTCGGAGTACATGTTCCTCGATGACTCTGCCTGCAATCTGGCATCCATCAACTTGATGAGATTCGTGGACGAGCAGGGGGAACTCGATGCAGTGGCGTTCAAGGCTGCCGTACGCGTACTCATCACGGCGCAGGAAATCATCGTTGACAATGCCAGTTACCCGACCAAGGCCATTGAAAAGAACAGTCACCTGTATCGGCCGCTCGGGCTCGGTTACGCCAACCTGGGTGCGCTGCTGATGTCGCGGGGTCTCCCCTACGACAGCGACGCGGGACGAGACTACGCCGCAGCCATCACCGCGCTCATGACCGGCGAAGCGTACGCGCAGTCGTCCCGCATCGCCCGGGATCATGGGGGGCCGTTTGCCGGCTATGCACGGAACCGCGAACCGTTCCTGCGCGTAATGCGCAAGCATCGTGATGCGCTGAGGGATGTGAATCAGAAGAACGTTCCCGCGGAGGTGTACGGTGCCGCTCGTCAATCATGGGACGAAGCGGTGAGGCTTGGAGAGGCACACGGCTATCGGAACGCGCAGGCCACCGTGCTGGCACCGACCGGAACAATTGGCTTCATGATGGATTGCGACACGACCGGTGTCGAACCCGACATCGCACTCGTCAAGTACAAGAAGCTGGTTGGCGGTGGGCTGATGAAAATCGTCAATCAGACCGTGCCAATGGCGCTCGCTCGATTGGGTTACACGGACCCGCAGATCAAGGCCATCGTGGAGTACATCGACCAGTTCGAGACAATCGAAGGGGCGCCCGAGCTCAAGGAGTACCATCTGCCGGTCTTTGATTGCGCGTTCCGCGCGGCAAAGGGGCAGCGGTCGATCCACTACACCGGTCACATCAAGATGATGGGCGCGACGCAACCGTTCATCTCTGGTGCGATCTCGAAAACGGTCAATGTTCCCAAGGAAGCGACCGTTGACGAAATCATGGAAGCCTATGTCGAGTCGTGGCGACTTGGTGCGAAGGCGATTTCAATCTACCGCGACGGCAGCAAGCGGACGCAGCCTCTCAATACGTCGAAGGACAAGGCTCCTGTTGCTCCACAGCCTGCCGTGACATCGCAGCCAGTCCGTCGCAAGCTTCCGGACGAGCGCCACGCCATCACCCACAAGTTCGACATTGCCGGACACGAGGGCTATGTGACGGTGGGGCTGTTCGAGGATGGAACGCCTGGCGAGATCTTCCTCGTAATGGCCAAAGAAGGTTCGACGATTTCCGGCTTTGCCGATGCCTTTGCCCAGGCAATCTCGTACGCCTTGCAGTACGGGGTGCCGCTACAGGTGCTCGTCGACAAGTTCAGCCACGTCCGGTTCGAGCCGTCCGGATACACGAAGAACCCGGACATTCGCATTGCCAAGTCGATTGTCGACTATATCGTCCGGTGGATGGCGACCAAGTTCCTGTCACCCGAGGCGCAGTATCGCGCCGGTGTCAATACACGCGAGGTCACTGAGGAAGCGGAAAGCACCGCGCCACAGACAGCGGCGCCGGTACCAACCCGGAATGTCTCGCTGACTGAATCGGCGACCGTCCATCTGACCATTCGAAATCAGGAAGACGCGCCGCCGTGTCCAACCTGCGGGTCCATCATGATTCGCAGCGGTGCCTGCTACAAATGCGCCAACTGCGGTACCACCAGCGGGTGCGCCTAGCCAGTTGATGTTACGGCGGCCCGACCGCGGGCCGCCGTTCCCTTTTCACACCGGCCACAATCAGATTGAAGAGCGCTTCCCGAGGCAACCGGGACAGTTCTTCAACAGGTTTCGTCGAGAGTCCGTACACCTCGACCAGGTTCAGCAACCGCCAGGTCGCCAGCGCTCCAAGTTCCTGTCGCAGCAGCATCTCTCCCTTTTCGTAGAGCGAGAACGGATCGACGGCGCTGACGCGCTCAGGCTCGGTCGCAATAACGCTCGCTGGTGCTGGATCGTCGAAAATCGGAGTCAAGGCCGGGGGCGCGGTGATGACCCGTGGTGCCGCAAGAGCCCTTTTGAGGGCACCCTCGAGGTAGATGGGGGTAAGGCCTGTGGCCCAGTAATGTGTATCGGTTCTGTTCGGTTGTGTCGTTTCGCGAGGGGAGCGGCGAGGAAGCTCGGACTCGTCGTCGGGAAGAAACTCGATCCATCCCTGCCACAGGCCCGTCGGCAGTTCGCTGGCGCAGGCCCTTGCGCGAAACGTTCGTCCGTCGGCGGCGGTCACCGCACTTGGATATTCGAGCAAGACTTCTGACACGTTAGACCTCCTGCGGAGTGCGAAGATGCAGGTTGCATGCCGGCATGATGGATTCCTCACCTGTGTCCGTCAGGCGACACCCGTAGTTCACCCGCGCTCGAGCTCGCATAGAATAGCGACGTGCGGAAAGAGCTCCAGGTTGATGGACGGCGTGTGAGCTACCTGGAGCGATCGTCTCCTGACGTGCGCCGAACGCTGGTCCTTCTGCACGCGTTCCCACTGCAGGCCGAGATGTGGGCGCCGCAGTTCGCAGCGCTTCCAGCCGACTGGCGTCTCATTGCTCCCGACTTTCGTGGATTTGGGCAGTCAGATGGAGATCGAGGCGACCTGAGCTCGGCTGGATTGAGTCTGGATGACTATGCTCGAGACGTCTTGAGTTTGCTCGATCGACTCCAAGTGAGGGCCCCGGTCGTTGCCGGGCTTTCGCTCGGAGGCTACGTCATCTTTGCCATGTTGCGACTCTTGCCTCCTGATGCTTTTCAGGGTCTCGTCCTCGCGGACACGCGCCCTCAAGCGGACACTGACGAGGGGCGCGCTGGACGAAAGAAAATGATCGATCTGGTGGGTCGGGAAGGGTCTGCTGCCGTTGCGGGTGAGATGTTGTCAAAGCTCACTGCCGACCAGACTCGCGAACGCCGTCCCGACGTGGCCGAACTCGTCCGCAAGATGATCAATAACGCGTCTCCCCCGGCAATTGCTGCAGCCCTGTACCGCATGATGGCCCGGCCCGACAGCACAGGAGACCTCGCTCGCATAGCGTGCCCGACGCTCGTCATCGTTGGCGAACGTGATGCGTTGACACCTCCTGATCTCAGTCGCGACATGCAGAAACGCATTACAGGTGCAGAGCTGGAGATCGTGCCCTCGGCCGGTCATCTGGCGAATCTGGAACAGCCGGACGCGTTCAATGCCGCGTTTGCCGCCTTCCTGAAGACGGTTTGATCGAAGGGGGAGTCGTGAACACAGTCCTTTGCCGGAGTCTCTTTGCGCTGTTTGTCCTTGCGATTGCGGTGCTCTCGAGTGAGCCCCGCCCATCCGCGCAGGGTGGATCGTCTGCCGATGCGCTGCACAGGCCGTTCGACGAGCTGCTCGACCTGTATGTGCGCGACGGCCTTGTCTACTACCTGGCGTTGCGCGGGGATCGGGCGAAGCTCGATCGCTATATCGCGTCGCTGGGCGGCCAGGCTACGGCAGAGGCGTACCCGAACTGGACGAAAAACGAGCAGGCAGCCTTCTGGGTGAATGCCTACAATGCATTCGTTCTGCGGACGGTCATCGATCAGTATCCGATCCGGGGGAGAGCCAAAGAGTATCCATCGGCCAGCATTCGACAGATTCCCGGCGCGTTCGAGCGTCTGACACATCGCGCCGCCGGACGGACCGTCACGCTCGACACGATCGACAAGATGATCCTCACCGAGTTCAAGGATCCGCGCCTGCACCTGGCGCTGGGTCGAGGCGCCATTGGCAGCCCCAGACTGCGAAGTGAAGCCTATACAGGCAGTCGCCTCGAAGCGCAGCTCAAGAGTGTCGAAGCCGAGTGCCCGACCCGCTCAGAATGTATCCTCGTCGACCCGACGACAAACCGGATAGCGGTGACGTCGGTGGTTGGATGGCACGAAGGGGAGTTCGTGGCGAACTACGGCAATTCGGGAAAGCGCTTTACCAACAGAAGCCCCGTCGAGCGCGCCGTGCTGGCGTTCATCGAGCCGAACCTGTTCAATACCGAACGCGACTTTCTCGATAAAGACCAGTTCCGTGTGACCTACAGCGATTTCAACTGGGAGCTTAATGATCTCACCGGCAGGTCACGCTGAGATAGATGACTCGAGCGGACCGTCGTTCAACTCAAGATCCGGAGCGTAAGCGACGGCAGCGCGGCGGGAGAGGCCGACGGGCGGATGCGTCAAGCGCACGGTCGTTCAACTCAAGATCCGGAGCGTAAGCGACGGCAGCGCACGGGGATGGGGCCCCATGCGAATTAATAAATGGACCTTCAGCTGGCCGACAAGGTTGCCCTGGTCACTGGGTCGAGCCGGGGACTAGGCCTCGCCTGTGCGGAGGCCTTGGTGCGTGAGGGGTGTCACGTCACTCTTTGCGCTCGGGGAGAGAAGGGGCTGCAGCAGGCCGCCGAGCGGGTTCGAGCTGGCGGCGGTGGCCGTGTTGCCACCGTGGCGGCCGATGTTGCGACAACGGAGGGCGTGCAGCACGCGGTGGACCACACCGTGGCGACTTTCAGGGGCCTCGACATCCTCGTCAACAATGTCGGGTTGGGCGGCGGGGCGGGCCTTGTTGAGACGCCCGACAGCGTATGGCAGGAGGCCTTGGATCAGACGCTCTTTCCCGCCATCCGTGCGTCGCGACTGGCCGTCCCGCACATGCGACACCGCGGAGGCGGCGCAATTGTGATGATTGCGTCCATCTACGGGCGCGAGTCCGGCGGTCGGATGACGTACAACGCCGTCAAAGCCGCAGAAATCAGCCTGGCCAAATCAATGGCTCAGGAACTAGCCCCCCACAACATTCGGGTCAACAGTGTGGCCCCGGGCTCGATTCTCTTCCCGGGCGGATCCTGGCATCGGCGTCAGGAGGCCGATCCCGCGGCAATCGCAGAATTCATTCGAAAAGAGCTGCCTTTCGGGCGCTTTGGCAGGCCCGACGAGGTGGGGGCGGTGGTCGCCTTTCTGGTGTCTCCGCGCGCGAGTTGGATCAGCGGCGCGAGTGTGACCGTTGACGGATGCCAGTCCCGGTCTCTGATCTGATCTCGGTGTTCGCTGCGCTCGAGCGGGTTGACCGCGTTCCGGAGGAGCCACGGGCGATGCTGCCCACTGCCCGCGTCGCGTTGGCTGACAACTGTCGGCGAAGTCGGGGGCGGGTAATTCGAACTCGAACGGTTACGCCTTCTGCGGATTCCATTTCGTCATCAAGGCTCGGGTCCGTAGGGATGACCACGAAGCCACGACGCCGCACGTGCGGCTCGCTTGCGTCCATCTTCTCTCCTCCTGCCCGCTGGTTGTCGCGCTCTCGCGCGTCAACGGAATTCATCGCGATGGTAACAGCCCGGTTGATCAGCGTCAACGGAAAACGCAAGAAAATTCGTCGCTCGTCGTATCGGTTCGAGCGTGAGTCAGCATCACCGTTTGTCACACATGTAACATCCGCCGGGTCGGACGGTGTGCCGATGGGAAGATCACGTGAGACAGAGCTTGTCGTGAAGCACCGGGATCCAGCTAGAATCGATTCGTCTCGCGGCGTCGGAGCCTGATTCTCAGAGGGAGGCTTGTAAGTGCGTGTGCTCGTCGTTGGCGGCGCGGGTTACATCGGGAGCGTGACCGTCGCCCATCTCCTCGAGTGTGGCCACCAGGTTGTCGTGCTCGACAACTTGTCGCGTGGACATCGTGACGCCGTGCCTGACGATGTTCCATTCATTGAGGCCGATCTTGCCGATACCTCGACGGTCAGTCAGGCCATGTCCGACAGGGGGATTGAGTCTGTCGTTCACCTGGCAGCGTTCGCGCTGGTCGGCGAATCCGTGGCCAATCCAGGCCTGTATTATCGCAACAACGTCACGGGAGGACTCTCATTGCTGGACGCCATGACGAGCAGCGGCGTCCGTAATCTCGTGTTTTCGTCGACGTGTGCTGTCTACGGCGAGCCGGCGCGTGTGCCGCTGGTGGAAACCGATCCCCTCGAGCCCACCAATCCGTACGGCGAAACAAAACTGGCCTTTGAGAGGGCTCTGTGGACCTACCACCGAGCCTACGGCCTCAAATTTGTAAGTCTGCGCTACTTCAACGCAGCCGGTGCGACCGCTCGGCATCAGGAGCGCCACGATCCGGAAACCCATCTCATTCCAATCGTGCTTCAGGCAGCGGCCGGCACCCGTCCGCATGTGACGATTTTTGGCACCGATTATCCGACGCCCGACGGCACTTGCATCCGCGACTACATTCACGTGAGCGATCTCGCGCATGCCCATGCGCTTGCCCTCGATGGGCTCGGGTCGGGTCAGAGGACTGCCGACGTGTACAACCTTGGCTGCGGCGGGAAAGGGTATTCGGTTCGCCAGGTCGTTGATGCGGCCCAGGTGGTCACTGGACGCACGGTCCCTGTGAGAGAAGGCCCTCGACGGGAAGGGGATCCCGCGGTGCTTGTCGCGTCATCGGCGAAGGCTCAACGTGAACTCGGCTGGGTGCCGCACCATCGAGATCTTGTCGGCATCATCGAGTCTGCATGGAAATATGGCCGCAAATTTCTCGAAACACGCGGGACTTTCGCCTCTTGATCGTACCCGGGGTGACTGGTACACTCGGCGCTCATGGAACCGGAACTGCTTGATTCCTCGCGTCCCACGCCGGTTCGATCTCACAATTCGGTCTCACTTACTCCCGACCGCAAAGACATCGCCCTTGATGCCGCGCTTCAACGAGTCACGGCCGGGGTGATCTCGGTATTCGACAAACCAGCCGACGAACCGGCCGGGAGCGAAGAACGTGTGACGGCGGTGCGACGATTGCCCGCCCGCCATGCGGAGTGGGCGCCCTTTCCGTTGACCATCGACCCGCAGCTGCGCTCGGCCCTCGAAGCACGGGGAATCGCAGAGCTGTACACGCACCAGGCGGAGGCAGTGGAGCATGCGCTGCAGGGGCGCCATGTCGTCGTGACCACGCCAACCGCATCGGGCAAGACACTTTGCTACAACCTGCCGGTTCTCAATGCCGTCCTCCACGACCCATCGGCTCGCGCCTTGTATTTGTTTCCCACCAAGGCGCTCGCGCAGGATCAGCTTGCAGAGCTGCATGCCCTGTCTTCGACGATCAATCAGTCCTCGGGGCTTGAGATTGGCGTGCACACCTACGACGGCGACACACCGCAGGATGCGCGACGTGGCATTCGAGGTCGGGCGCACCTGGTGCTCAGCAATCCCGACATGCTGCATTCGGGGATCCTGCCGCACCATCCCAAGTGGGCAAAGCTCTTCGAAAACCTCCGGTTCATCGTCATCGACGAGCTGCACGCCTATCGCGGTGTTTTCGGGAGTCATCTTGCGAATGTCATCAGGCGACTGCATCGCATCTGCAGGCACTACGGATCTCACCCCGTCTTCATCTGTTCGTCAGCTACCATTGCCAACCCGCGCGAGCTGGCCGAGCGGCTCACCGAGCAGTCATTCGCGCTCGTCGAGGAAAGTGGAGCCCCCAGCGGTGAGAAATGGTTCGTGTTCGTCAATCCGCCAGTCGTCAACCGAGAGCTTGGGAT
>DATBJG010000049.1:0-14085 GCA_036556585.1 Vicinamibacterales bacterium | reverse complement strand
AACAGATCGCCGGTGCTGATGACATCGGAGCTGCGGAAGAACACCATCGAGTCGCCGTCGGTGTGCGCCGACGGGATGTGCAGCATCTGGACGGCTTCGCCGTTGAAATACAGATCCTTTCGGTCCTGGAAAAACGTGTCGGTCGGCAGCGTGCCAAACGGCACGGGTGGCCGTCCTTTCGGCGGGGAGTTGAGTGCCATCAGCACGTTCTCGTGCGCGAAGATGAAGGCGCTTTGAGCACCCTGCTGCCCCAACTGGGCGAGAAAATTTCCCCCAACGAGCTGCGAACCCGCCTCCGCCACCTTCGAATTGCCGCCTGTATGATCCGGGTGCGCATGGGTGTTCAGTACGTATCGAATCGGCTTGCCGGGGGCGAATCGCTCGATCGCGGCGACCAGCTGATCTGCCATCGCCTCGGTCATCGTGTCGACGACGAGCACGCCTTGTGGCCCGACTTGAACAGTCGTATTGCCGCCGGCGCCAACCATCATGTAGACATTGCCGCGTACGTGTAGGATTTCAATCGCATTGCCGGCGGGTGTCCCTGATTGGGGGCCGCCGGTTTGTTGGGTACCGACGCGTTCGGAGGACAGTGCGGCAGCGAGTATGACAGCCAACATCCAGATACGCGTGCCAGTCATGCGTAAACACTAGCACGCTCGGATTCGACATGAACACATCTTCGAACAAATACCGATGGTTTGCTCTGGGAGACGTCAACGGATTCTTTGGTCTGATGTTCGACAACCTGACCGTTCTGTCGTTCCTGGCGGGCACACTGATCATGGTCTTCAAGTTCCCGGCAGACATCGTGTACACGAGAATGTTTCCGGGCACGGCCTTCGGAGTGCTCGTCGGAGATCTGGTCTATACCTGGATGGCGGTCAGGCTCGCGAGCCGCACAGGGAACCGGACAGTCACCGCAATGCCGCTTGGGCTCGATACACCGTCCACGATCGGCATGGCGCTCGTGGTCCTGGGTCCGGCGTTTGTCGGCCTCAAGGCGGAAGGGATGTCGGAACGTGACGCCGCCATGATGACCTGGTACATCGGCATGGCAACGATGGTCGTCATTGGCATCTTCAAGGTGATCTTTTCGTTCATTGGTCAGTGGGTGCAGCGCGTGGTGCCGCAGGCGGGCCTGTTGGGTTCGTTAGCAGGAATTGGCCTGGCACTCATTGGCTTGGCACCGCTCGTGGACGTCTTCGGGATGCCAATCATTGGCGTCTTCTCGCTAGGTCTCATTTTGTACTCGGTAGTGGCTGGTATTCGGCTGCCCTGGAACGTCCCAAGCGTGTTTGCCGCGATCGTGATTGGAACCGCCGCGTACTACGTTTTTGGCGCTACCGGCTGGATGGGCGGCGCGTACGTGGGACCACCGCCGGTCGATCTGCATTTTGGCTTGCCGACGCCAACGCTGGCATTTACGGAAGGATTCACACGAGCGCTCACATACCTGCCAATCTCAATCCCGTTTGGTCTCCTGACGGTCGTTGGCGGCATCAACGTGACGGAAAGCGCCAGGGTGGCGGGAGACGACTACAACACGCGAAGCATCCTGCTCACCGAAGCCATTGCCACGCTGGTTGCAGGACTCTGCGGCGGTGTCGCGCAGTCAACGCCTTACATCGGTCAGCCGGCTTACAAGCGGATGGGAGCGCGGGCCGGCTACACGCTGCTGACCGGGCTCGTCATCGGGCTGGGCGGCATGCTCGGCTTCGTGTCGTTCTTCGTCGAGCTGATTCCTCGAGCAGTGCTCGCACCAATTCTCATCTTTGTCGCCCTCGACATCGTTGCGGAATCATTTCTGGCATGCCCCGCCCGTCATGCTCCGGCAGTGGCGTTCGCGTTCTTCCCAACGGTTGCGAGGTTGCTTGCCATCAGGCTGAGCAACCCCGAAGTCGTCCCTCCCGAGAATCTGCAACGCCTGCTCGACGCGCCGGGAAGATCCCTCCCCGAAACGCTCGTCATCTTTGCGCTAGGAAACGGATTCATTCTCACCGCGATGCTGTGGGGTGGTTTCCTCGCGGAACTGATTGATCGTCGCCTTGGCCGAACCGTTATCTATCTGCTGATCATGGCCGCGCTGACGTTGTTCGGCGTCATCCATTCGGCGTTGCCCGACGGGGTCATGTACCTGCCGTGGGCGCTGCCGCCAGGAGCTCGCGCAATTCCTTACCAGTTTGCCGTGGCGTACGCCGTTCTGGCAGGAACGCTGCTGCTCCTGTCATTCACACCAGGGTCTAAGGAAAAGAGGGAGGATCTTCACTGATTGGGCAATCGGTCGAGAGCGTCGTCACACCTGGCGAGCTCGGCCGTGATCCGGTCGAGTTCACCAGCTTGACTGGGAGTGAGCGCGTTGCGCCCGCGAAGGTCGACGAGGACGTCCATGCTCTGTTGAAAGTACGATCGAGCTTCGTGCCAGTTTGCTGCCTGCTGACCCGGGGGTGCCGTCGAGGCCATCGAAGCATAGAGACGGCCAAGATTCGCAAAGGTCGAAGCGAGTAAGGCACGGGCGGCGCTGTTGGTCACGTCGGCTGCCAGCGCCTGACGAATTTTCAGGGCCTCCAGGTAGCTTTCCAGCGCACCTCCGGCATCCGCAGTCTTCTGTCGCACTTCGCCAATTCGGTCGTAACTTTCAGCCAGGTCCTGCTGCACTTCCGTGTTCTCTGGGTCTGCAGCGGCGGACCTCCGACGAATGTCGAGCGCCTGGCCATGACTTCTCAGCGCGCCCGTCAGATCGTTGGACTTGGTCAGGACGTCGCCGATCTGTCGGTGGCTGATGCTGACGTCGAGCTGCAGCTGGGAATTCGTCTCGTCCTTGGCCGCCAGGTCGCGATTGATCTGGAGCGCCTGGCGGTAGTTGGTGAGCGCGGCCGTCAGGTCGTTTTTCTCTTCCATGACGTTGCCAATCTTGTCAAAGCTGATCGACAAGTCACGAAGAAGCTCGGCGTTCTTTGGATCAACTTCGACAAGTTTCTGCCGAACGCTCTGTGCTTGGCCGTAGTTCTGCAGCGCCTGATCCTGATCCCCGATTTCGAGCAGAATATTTCCCACTTTGTCGTAGGCTGCTGCAAGTTCGCGGCTCGCCTGCGCGTTCATGGGCGCCGCATCCGAGAGCCCTTTGCTGATCGCCAGACCGTGCCGGTAGCTCTCTAGCGCACCGTTGGCATCGCCAGCCCTGGCCAGCATGTCGCCGGTCTTGATGTGGCTGATGAACAGCGCACGCCGGTCTCTCGTATTCGAAGGATCTGATGCCAGGGTCTCGTTGATCTTCAAGGCCTTCCGGTGGGCATCCACTGCGGCAGCCAGATTGCCAGTTGCTGCCAGCGAGTCGCCAAGTCGCGAGTAACTGTTGGCAAGATCACGCTGAATCACGCCGTCAGATGGACTCGAAGTCGCGAGTGCTTCGCGGATTCCAAGCGATTGACGATAGTGCCCGAGCGCTTGCGCAACGTCACCTGTCAACCGCAGCGAGTCGCCAAGCCGATCGTGATTTGTCGCAAGCTCGAGACGCAGCTCCCCCGCCCCTGCGCCCTCGCTGACGAGTTGCTCGCGAATCTGGAGCGCTTTGCGATAGCTGGCCAATGCACCGGCTTTGTCACCGAGATTGGCAAAACCGGGTCGGCCCTGGACATCGCCGACACGCTGGTAGGCCGTCGCAAGCTCCTGCAGCAGGGAAGGATCGCCGCTCGCCTCTTGAGACAACTTGTCCAGATATTCCAGTGCCCTTTTGACGACGAGCTCCCGAACCGGCGTTGAGCCGGGTAACGTTTCAACGGCGTCGTGAAACTCGAAAAGGAACGAATTGGCCAGCTGGCGGACATCGTTGAAACGCCGCTCCGCCAGCCGTGCCTGCCTTGTTGACTCCACAATGCCGCCCACGAGGCTCAGCACAATCAGGGCCGCGGCGGCCACGCCCGCCTTGTGCCGATTGACGAACTTGGTGGCGCGATACCACAGCGTATCCTTGCGCGCGATCACCGGCAGCCCTTCCAGATGCCGCCGCAGATCTTCTGAGAACTGTTCCACCGAGCTGTAGCGCCGCTGAGGTTCTTTGCGCATCGCCATCAGCACGATGTTGTCTAGATCCCCAGCAAGTTGGCGGCGCCGCGTTACGAACTGACGGTCGTACACCTTGATCTGACCGTCATGCATGGTGGCAGTTTCGGCGCGGCTCACAACAGCGCTGGGGTAGGAGGGCTGGGTTTCACTAATCGTGTGGGCAATCTCGTCTGGCAGCCGATTCTTGAACTGATACGGTCGGTGGCCAGTGAGCAGCTCGTACAACACGACGCCAAGGGTGTAGACATCGCTGGCGGTCGTAATCGGTTCGCCGCGCGCCTGCTCAGGACTGGCGTATTCGGGCGTCATCAACCGCAGGAAGGGAGCCGTGTCCTGGATGGTCGTAGCCGCGAGAGTCGGGCTGAGTATCTTGGCGATCCCAAAGTCCATCAGTTTGGGTGTGCCATCCTCCGTGACGAGCAGGTTGCCCGGTTTCAGGTCTCGATGAATGACGAGATTCTGATGTGCGTAGTGCACGGCCGCGCAGACCTGACGAAAGAGTTTGAGGCGCTCGGTAATGGCAAGCCGATGGTTCTCGCAGTAGGTGTTGATCGGATGCCCCTCGATGTACTCCATGACGAAGTAGGGCAGGCCGTCTTCGGTGCTGCCGCCATCGAGGAGCCCGGCGATGTAGGGATGATGAAAGCTGGCGAGAATCTGTCGTTCGTGACGGAACCGGCTGATGATGAAGTCGGTATCCATCCCGCGCTTGATGAGCTTGATTGCGACTTGTTGTTTGAACTGATCATCCGCCCGCACAGCCAGATACACGGCGCCCATCCCGCCGTGTCCGAGCTCGCGGACAACCTGATACGGACCAATATGCCGACCGGCGATCGATTCGGCCTGCGTGGGCTGCATTCATCCCTTAGCGTGGCGACGCGGCAGGCGCTGCGATAGGCTCAATGCGAAGAACAGCTCCCTGCAAGTAGCACGAAGGAACGGAAAGCCCTTTTGCTTTCTGCTCGGCGGTGTAGTCACAGCCTTCCCCGGTGAGCGCGTACAGATATCCATCGGGGCCCTCTCTGACGTCACGGATCCGCTGGTGCAACTCGCGCAGCATCGGCTCGCGACGGACCTCTTCCCACTTCTCATTGAACTCGATGCGCTGGATATGGCCCGTGCGCGGGATTTCGCCCTCACGTAAACCGCCAACGAAGAAATTACGCCGCCAGCCTGGGAACTTGTCGCCCATGTAGAAGGTGCCGCCCGCGACGGCAATCGATGGCACCCAAACGACAGTTGGCTGCTCAGTCCCCTCTTTCCACGGGTTCTCCGAGATGCGCGGTCCCATGTAATTGCGGCCGTGGCTGACGTACGGCCAGCCGTAATTTGCGCCTGGTTTCAACACGTTGATTTCATCGCCGCCGTTCGGTCCTTGCTCGGTCACCCAAAATTCGCCCGTTTCCGGGTTGAGTTGCATCGAATGGCCGTTTCGGTGGCCGAGCGTGAAAATGGCCGGCTTGTACCCGGGTCTATTAACGAACGGGTTGTCCGGCGGAACCGTGCCATCGTCTCGCAGCCGGATGGTCTTGCCCGCATGGTCGTTGGGATCGGCCGAACGTGTCACGTCGGGCCCGGTGCCAGAAGCGCTGACCGTCATGTGCAACATGCCGTCGCGCGCAAAACCAATGCGTGAAGATTCGGTCCGGATTGCCGCCGGGTCGTGCCAGATGTCCTTGACGTCCACAAGCGCACTCCCATTCCACGTCCCCCGCGCGATTGTCGTGGCCCCGCCCATCCCCTTCGTGCCGTCAGCCGTGGTGACGGGCACTGGCTTGTGATAAGAGAGATAAATGAGCCGGTTCTCTGCGAATCGCGGGTGCAGTACGACGTCCATCAAGCCTTGCAGGCCTTGGGAATGGACCTGCGGAACACCGGCCACCGGTGTCGGATCGAGGACGCCGTTTTTCAGGATGCGAAGCCTGCCCGGACGTTCGGTGACGAGCATCGTTCCGTCGGGCAGCCAGGTCATCGACCATGGTTGTACGAACCCCCTCGTGACGAAGACTCGAAGATCCCGATGCTGAGTGACCGCCGACTGCACGATGATCGGGCTTTCTGGAAGCACCGGACTTGGCCAGTTCGGACCGCCAGGCGCGATGCAGGTCTCGGCTGCGGGAATTGCCGGAGATGGGCATCCCCGGCCGCCGCGCCCTCCACCTTGACCCTGACCGCTTCCCTGGGGTGCGGCGGGACCGACGCCTTGCGAAACCACCTGTCCTTCGATTGCGATCGCGGCGGTGAGTGTCATGATCACAACGCCCAGGATGCCGTATTTCATCGGGGATCTCCGAAAACCAAGGTGACTGGAAGAATGGCTGAGCAATTGTGGATTCGACAGGTCCTGTTTGTGTCTATCAACCTGACGCGACGACGAGGAGAGCCTTGGCGACATAGGCTCGGTTGGATCGTGCGACGTCCGAAAACACGCCTTGGCGGATGGGGTCGTTGTTGTTGAACGTCCTCCGCTTGGACACGTGTGCGCGATACGGCTCCCACTTCGCAAAAACCTCGTTGTTGATCTCGTCAGGGAAGAAGATTTGGCTCGCCACAACCTCATTGCCGCCGAGGAAGACCTTGAAATGGACATGGGGTGTGCGGCCGCCGTACCAGCTGGGAAAGATCGTGCGAAACCGAACGTTCCCGTCCATGTCGGTGAATTGTGTTCCTCGGAGGTACTGCTTCCCCGCGGCAGCTTCTGGGGAGATTCCTCCAACGCCACGCTGATCCGCATAACCTGAGTAGAGTCCCAGCGCATCCGCGTGCCAGATATCGACGCGCGCTTTGGCAAGGGTGGCACAATCCCTTACGCGCACGACTTGGATGCCCAGCTCCAATGGTGCACCCGGCTGGCCGGATGTGATGTCTGCACGAATGAGACGCGGGTCGATATAGAACGGCCCCTCGCCTGCCTCCGGCGTAAGCACGCACGTCCCGCGAGTCTGCGCCCGCATGGGTGCTGTGCCCATTGCCGCCATGGCGAGACCGGACAGGCCGATCAGTGCGCGACGTCGCGCGAGGTTGATCCTGCCGGGCTGCCAGTCGGGTTCGGGAGTCTGCACGTGATGTCTCAATCGCTGCCGGACCTGAAGGTCCGGCTAATCGGTCACCCCTCAATCGATCTTCACGCGACGCCTGAACTGCTGGTTCTCATTGCAGACGAACTCAATCAGTTCCTGATCTGCCATATAGCGCTGATCGACGCGGACAGTGAAAGGCTTGGTATAGGACTTGGGATCCTCGACCGTCATGTCGATTTGGAGATGGCCGAAGGTCGGACGTCGAATGCGTTCGGTAAATTTTGCCTGCTGGCTGTACGGGCTGCCGTTGACATCCAGCCACCCGTCAAACTCGCTGTCCTCGGCGCCACGCAGGTTGTTCGTTTCCACCACGAGCGTGTCGCCCTCCCACCGGCCCACCGAGTATCCATACCACCAGGGCTGTGGTTCGCCCTGTGGCGGCAGCGCGCGGCCATCCAGATAGATGTGCCGAATGCCGTAGTTGGCTTCGTACTCGATCAGGATCATTTTGGGCGTCTGGATAATCATCCGCGGCTGCGGTTGCTGATGAAATTGCAGGAAGCCCATCGGCAAGCAGTTCGCGTCGGGATTATCCTTGGCTCTCACGTCCATCCGTTGCTTCCTGAGCTCTGCCGCCCACGGCGTGTACGGCAGTCCGCCCGGGATGTTGGCCCCGGCTTCAAAGAACGTGGCAATCGGAGGACCGTTGGGATCGAATGGGAACGGCTCTGTCGTTGGTTCGAGGGATACGCCGCCCCTTACCGGAGCAAAGGCGGCATTCTCGCCCGTTCCGGCGGCACCTGGTGCGGTGGCGCCCGCCGCGCCCGGTCCGGCCTCGCCCTGACGGCCGCCCCGTCCGCCGCGCCCACCTCGTCCCTGCCCGCTATTGGCGCGCATCCACATCCCAGAGAAGTCGGGTTTGCCGTCGGCTGTTCGCGGAGTCGGCGCGTCCATGCGGACCTCGCCTTTCTCATTGCGGGGCACGCCTGGGTCCGTCCGTTTCGGCCACTGCGCGCCCATCGAGACGGAACAGGCCACCACGATGGCCAAGACTCCAAAAACGACGACGTTTTCTCTCACAGCCTCACCTCGATTGTTGAGCCCGATTCTAATACGACTCGATTCCGGCGAGCGCTTCTCGCCCCGTGGTATCCTGACGCCGTACCTAGCGGACCCTCGCTCTGTCATTTATAAGAGGGCCCTACCCGCCGACCCACCTCGCAGGGACTGCGGACGTAGGCGAACGCGAGCACCGGGGGACGTGTGCTGCGACGCCGACGCCGTCAGTCCGATCGCCCCACCGAAGGAGCCACCATGTTTCTGGGATTGAGAACCGTGATCTATCACGCACCCGATCTGGCCAAGGCCAAGGCCTGGTACACCACAGCGTTTGGCGTTGCCCCGTACTTCGACGAACCGTTCTATGTCGGGTTTGAAATTGGTGGGTTCGAGCTCGGACTGAATCCCGACGTGCGGAACGTCAAAGTTGGGAACAATGCGGTCGCGTACTGGGGTGTGCCCGATATCGATGCGGCGGTCCGACATCTGCTGGGTAAGGGTGCCGAGGCGCGAAGTCCAGTCCAGGACGTCGGCGGCGACATCAAGGTCGCCGCAGTTGCCGATCCGTTTGGAAACGTGATTGGTCTCATTCAAAACCCGCACTTCAAGGTGAAGGGCTGACTACGCAACCCGAATGGTTTGCCCGATCTCGCGCACGGCCAGGCGGTCGGCCTCGTCGGCCAGGGCCGCCTGTGCTCTTTCGATCGGTTCGTGAAATGGTTCCCGGCTGAGCGCGAAGGACTGATGATGGACCGGGACGAACAGCCGAGCGCCCGCGGCATCGGCCAGCGCCACCGCTTGTTCCGGCGTACAGTGATTGCGAATCCACGGATCGTAGGCCCCAATCGGCATGATGGCGGCCTCGAATGGTCCGTGGCTGCGGTGAGTGGCGAAGACTGGAGTATCGGCCGTGTCACCACCAAAGAGCAGCTTCCGGCCCTCGCGCTCGAGAATGTACCCGTTGTAACCGCGGTAGGTGTCGCGTCGCATACGCGCACCCCAGTGCTTGACCTCGATCGCACGCACGACAATGCTGCCGCGAGGCGTCCTGATATGAACGGAATCGCCCCAGCGCAATTCGCGGACTGATGAGTAGTGCTTGCGCGGGAGCAAGTCCGACGTCTCCCACGCCATCAGCGCTGCCGGACGCCCCTTGACGGCCGCAAGCGACGGCCTGTCGAGGTGATCGAAATGCGCGTGTGACACGAGCACGAGATCGATATCCGGCAGCTCATCGGGCGTTAGCGCGCATTCAGTCAGCCTGAGAGGGCCGATCGACGTCACCCATGCGTCCACACCGATCCTCGGAAACAGTGTCGGATCAGTGAGCACGCGAACGCCGTAGAAATTAACGAGTACCATCGCATGCCCCAGCCACGCGAGCGTGACGGCGTTGTCCGACCACATTTGCGGACTCGGACGATGGGGTGCGGGCAGAACCTCCTGCGAGATCTCTGCGATTCGCCCTCGGATAAATCTCGCGGGCCACGATGACGACACGCCCACCGAGACAGCGCCCAGCCCCGTCAGGGCCGACGTCGCCAGGAATGCCCTACGGCTCGGAAACCGGCGCACACGCTTCATGAAGAACCATTCTAACAGGCTGCCAAACAGAGCAAGCCGACGTGAAACTGAGAACCTAGGAACTCTCCGCCCGGCACTCATTGGCGACACGAACCATCGCTCGAAGGCTCACCTCAACGTCGTCGTCTGTTGTTGCCCAGGATGAAACGCTGATACGCATGGCCGGACGGCCCTGCCATTCTGTTCCGCCGCACCAGCAGGTACCATCACGTTGGATGCGCTCGATCACCGCACGCGTCAGCGCTGGAGAGCCGAACGAGACGAGGACTTGATTGATGACGACGTCGTTCAGAATTTCGTAGCCTGCGGAGCGAAGACCTTCAGCAAACCGCATGGCGTGCTTGCACGTTCGTTCGATCAAACTGGACAGCCCGCTGCGGCCGAGTGATGCGAGCGCCGCCCACAGCTCAACCCCTCTCGCGCGGCGGGAGAACTCTGGTGTGAATTGCGAAGGCTCGCGCGCCTCACCGAATTTGAGATATGCCGCTGACGACGTTGTCATCGCCGAGCGGAGATGCTGCGGTTCGCGTACCATGCAGACGCCACAGTCGTACACCGCGTTCGGCCACTTGTGAGCATCAAGGGACCAGGAGTCTGCCTGTTCGAATCCGTCGGTAAGATGCCGATAGCGTGGCGACGCGCCCGCCCACAGTCCAAACGCTCCATCGACATGTACCCATGCTCCGGCCTTGCGTGCCTCGACGCAGATCTCGCGTGCGGGGTCGAAGGCTCCCGTATTCACGTTGCCGGCCTGAATACAGACAATACTACGGTCATTCAACGACGGCAGCGCGTCCGGGCGCATCCGGCCGTGGCGATCCACGGCGACACGATGCACTCGCTCGCATCCGAGCCCAAGGAGACTCAGCGCTTTGAGAAGAGAGATGTGTACTTCACCTCCAACGATGACGGTTAATGCGGGCGCGCCGAAGAGACCATCGCGCTCCACGTCCCACCCTGCGTTTGCCAGAAGGGCGTGACGGGCCGCAGCGACACCAGACAAGTTCGCCATCGTCGCGCCCGAGACGACCGCGCCGCCGCAACCCGCCGGGAGGCCCAGAACTTCACCAACCCAGGCGAGGGCGACGTCCTCGAACGCAGCGGCAGCCGGTGACATCACGCGCAACGAGGCATTCTGATCCCACGCCGTAACCATCCAACTGGCCGCCACAGCGCCCGGCAACGCCCCGCCGTTGACGAACCCATAAAAACGTCCAGCCGTCGAAGTCACCGTTGCCGGTGAACCGAGACGGTCGAGCCGCTCTACGACCTCGGACCCCGACAACGGCCGTTCGGGGAAGGGTTCCTGAAGCTGCCGAAGGTCAGCGACCGCCGAATCGGGCGGTGCCACCCGGCGATCGCGCACTTGCGACAGGTAAGCCGTGGCCCGTCGCGTCACATCCTGAAGTAGATTGCCTATCTCATCAGTTCTGTTCATGGTGGGTGGACTCATATCTTCAATAGAGGAGCCGGTCAAACTCGAGAAGTTTCCACGACATTCCGTGGGCGCCGGCGCAGGACCTCATATCAAAGTGAAAAAAGGGAAGAGTCGCCTCCCTCTTGCTCGCGCGGCTTCGTATGGGTAAGGTGTTGGCATCCGTTCGACGGAGGTGACGTGCAAGTAAAGGAGGGCGCCGTGATCAGGATTTTGTCTGTGATTGGGGTCATGACTCTGGCGATTGTGTCGTCGCCGGCCATTCAAGCTCAAACCAAGGGTGATCAGCTCGAAATTACGGCATTTGCCGTGAACATGAGCAACATCGCTACCGGGGCCAACGCCGTCGTCGACATCAGGATCAACCAGTGGTCCACTGACGAAGAACGTGAGCGTCTGATTGCGACGATGCTCGAAAAAGGCCAGGATCAGCTTCTTCGCGAGCTGACGAGGACGCCCATTAAGGGTCGGTTCCGCATTCCCGGGATTCAAGGTCCAGATCCCCATCAATTACGCCTGGGACACGACCTGCACTATGCGTGGCAGACTCCACTTCCTGACGGTGGTCGCCGCATTGTCATTGCCACCGATCGCTACATCGGGTTTCGTGAAGCAGCCAACCAGCCGCGAACCACTGACTACCCCTTCACGCTCTTCGAGATCCGAGTGAACAAGGAGGGCAAAGGGGAGGGCAAGATGGCGGTCGCCACCAAGATTTCCTTCGACAAAAAGAAGAAGCAAATCGAACTCGAGAACTACTCGAGCGAGCCCGTCCGGCTGAATAACCTGCAGATGAAGATCAAGAGCTAGACACGCGTTGGCGTGATTCGCGATTTGAAGGCTCAAGGAGAAAACATCATGCGCACGCTTGTGTTTTGTTCACTACTGGCCACCCTCATCGGCTCGGTTGGCGTGGTCATCGCGCAGAATCCAGGTTCGAGCGCTCCGCCTCCAAACCCGAATGACGTGCGGCTGGTGGGGAACCGCTTTGCACCTCTCACGTACAAAGAAATGACACCTCCTCAAAAGGCGATGTTCGAAAATCTCCTTGCGGGCGAGCGACGCGGAGCCGGAGGGCCGTTCAACGTGCTGTTGCGGAGTCCGGAAATGGGGGACCTCGCACAAAAGTTCGGCGCTTCGATGCGCTTTCATTCTTCAATTCCCCCCAAGCTCAACGAACTGGCCATCATCATCACGGCGCGGCACTGGACGTCGCACTATGAGTGGTACGCGCACCGCCGCGCCGCCCAGGCGGCAGGTCTGAGCCAGGCCATCATCGACGCTGTAGCAACAGGCAAGCGGCCGACGACGATGCAGCCAGATGAGGAGGCGGTTTACAACTTCTGCACAGAGCTCTTGAATACCAAGCAAGTGACCGACAAGACCTTCCAGGCAGCCAAAGAGAAGTTTGGCGAACGCGGGGTCGTTGACCTCGTCGGGGTTACCGGGTACTACGGTCTGGTGTCGATGCTGCTCAACACCGATCGGCACCCACTACCCGAAGGCGTTCAGGCCGAGCTGAAGCCGTTGCCCTGATTGGCGTCTTGGAAATCATCATTCAACCCGACGAACGCGCCGGGTATCAATTTGCGGCAAAAAAGGTGACGGCATTGGTGCACGATCGGCCGGATGCCGTCCTCGGACTGGTCACCGGCCGGACGGCCGTGCCGCTCTACAAGGAGTTAGCTCGGATTCGTCGTGAAGAAGGACTGTCGTTTGCTTCCGTGCGCACGTTCAATCTGGACGAGTACGTCGGGCTACCCCCGGATCATCCTGGTTCCTACCATGCATTCATGAAGGCGCAGCTCTTCGAGATCATCGACCTCAAGCCGGCGAATACCCACATCCCAAATGGCATGGCCAAGGACATCGCTCGTGAATGCGGGGAGTACGAGCGCCAAATCCGCGAGTGTGGCGGAATCGATCTCCAGATTCTGGGACTGGGCGCGGAGGGTCACATCGGCTTCAACGAACCGAGTTCATCGCTTGGATCGCGAACTCGCATCAAGACACTGACCG
The DNA here is from genome assembly GCA_036556585.1 of Vicinamibacterales bacterium. GTDB lineage: Bacteria > Acidobacteriota > Vicinamibacteria > Vicinamibacterales > JAMQPK01 > DATBJG01. Next base: position 900 of record DATBJG010000049.1, on the reverse strand, counting down.
AGGGAACCCGCCGAGACAACGCGCATGCGTTTGGCAAACTCGAGGACGTGCCGCGGCACGTCATTACGATGGGCGTCGGAACTATCATGGACGCCCGATCCTGCATGATCCTCGCTTTCGGGGAGGCAAAGGCCAGCGCGGTCGCCAAGACGGTCGAGGGGCCGGTCACCGCAATGGTCCCCGCGTCGGCTCTGCAATTTCATCCCGACGTGAAAGTGATTCTCGACCCGAGTTCGGCCGCTCAGCTGGGGAGAAAAGAGTATTACCTGAAAGCGTTCGAGGATAAGCCCGACTGGCAGAAGTGAGACGCGGACCCCAAAGGTCCGCGCTACAAGCGCCAGGCGTACTGAAGCTTGACGAGCAGCTGGTTCGAGTCGAGCTGCCAGCGATCGATGAGCGACCGAACGTTGTGGTTGTAGACGACGAAGAGATCCGCAACCGGCAGGAACGTCCACCGAAGCCTGGTATTGACGCCCACCGAATCACTTTCCGTATCGTACTGCGTGTAACTGGACACCGACAGGTCTGGGGACACGTTGACCAGCAGCCGCGTGCCCACGAGCGTCTGGGTGAAACTGCCGGCCGGTAATTGGCCGATGTTGCGTTCACCGGTGAACTCTACCGTAAACAGCGGCACAGGGTTCCATGCGCCCACCCACTCGAACTGGTCCAGCTCGCCGTCGTAGAAGCCGCCAAACCACCAGGTCATCTGCGCCCAGAGTCGCCTTTTCTGGGCGGTCCCCACCTCGAGGCGGTACCGTCGCCAGTGATACGACCCGGGATTGATGACGACATTGTCGGCGACCTCGAACGGAGCGACGAGTCGCTCGCCGGTAGGGTTGGCATTGAACTCAAATCGATCGCCGCTGCGAAAACGCCAGTTGATGGGCGCGAAAAAGA
>DATBJG010000048.1:0-2596 GCA_036556585.1 Vicinamibacterales bacterium | reverse complement strand
CGCCCAACGCTGGCGCACCCTGAAGACGGAAGGGAACTACAACAACCGCATCGGCGTTCCCCACACGCTGTTCCGCCTCACCGGCAGGCATCAGGCGGCTGTCATCGAAATGGGCGTCGATCACCGCGGCCAGACCACGCGGCTCTGCGAAATCGTCCACCCGACCATTGGCCTTATTACCAATATCGGCCCTGATCATTTGGAATTTTTCGGCAGTATGGAGGGATCGGCACAGGCGAAGGCTGAGCTGCTGGATATGCTCCCGGCTGACGGGATTGCGGTCTTGAACGCAGACGACCAGTATTTTGACTACCTCGCGGCGCGTGCGCGCTGCCGGGTCGTCTCGTTCGGATTGTCCGAGAAGGCACACGTTCGTGCACTACATGTCGCCTCCGACGTCCGCAAGGGCACCAGGTTCGAGCTGGTATTGCCGGGCAAGAGCCGGTCCACACAGGTCGTCATCAAAGTGCCCGGCACGCACAACGTCACGAATGCGTTGGCAGCGGCAGCCGTCGGATGTTCGCTGAATCTGCCGGGGGACCTGATCGCGCAGGGCCTTGCAAAATTCCGTCCGGCTGCCATGCGGTCGCAGGTGGTCACTCATCATGGCGTGCAGATCATCAACGACTGTTACAACGCCAATCCGGCTTCCATGAAAGCGGCCTTGCAGCTACTTGCCGAATGGACCCCGGCTCGTGAACGAGTGGCGGTCCTGGGCGACATGTTGGAGCTTGGACGCGAGGCGCAACACATGCATCGCGATGTCGGAAGGTTTGCGGCCGAACTGCCGCTTTCTCGATTGTTCGTGTGCGGCGATCTAGGCAGAGAGATCGCTGCGGGCGCCAAACAGGGAGGGATGCCGCATCAGGCCATCGTTGAGACGGGCGATGCGGCCGCGGCCGCCGACCTGCTCAAGAAGTCTGTTCGTCGTGGAGATGTCGTTCTTGTGAAGGCCTCTCGCGGCATGCGGATGGAACAAATCGTGCAGGGATTGACCGGCATGAAAGCCGTTACGAAGCAGGCGTCATAAGGACGCAGCGGATTAAAGACAAGGCCAGCATGCTGTACAACTGGTTGTATCCCCTCCATACCGAGTACGGGTTTCTCAACGTCTTCCGATATCTGAGCTTCCGCATCATTTATGCCGCGGTCACTGCCTTCCTCATTGCGTTCGTGCTCACGCCATGGCTGATCCGGAAGTTGCAGGAGATCAAGCTCGGCCAGCAGATCCGTGACGACGGCCCGAAACATCACGTCGCGAAAAGCGGGACGCCCACCATGGGAGGGCTGCTCATCATCTTTGCCGTCATGCTCTCGACGCTGTTGTGGGCCGACATCACAAAACCATACGTGTGGCTGGTCATGATTGCAACGCTTGGATTCGGTGCGGTGGGATTTGCCGATGATTACCTGAAATTCATAAAGGCCCGGTCGAAGGGACTGTCTCCGACTCAAAAATTTATCGCTCAGATTGCCGTCGCACTGGTGATCGCCCTCGCTCTGTACTTCCTTCCCAGCTACTCCACCAAGCTGAACGTGCCGTTCTTCAAAAATTTCACGCCGGATCTCGGGTGGTTCTATGTGGTGTTCGTCGTTCTGGTCATCGTGGGCAGTTCCAATGCCGTCAACTTGACCGACGGACTCGATGGGCTTGCGATCGGACCAATCATGATTGCGGCGCTCGCATATACGATTGTGGCCTACGTGGCCGGCCATCGAATCATGTCTGATTACCTGCTCATTCCTCACATCGAAGGCGCAGGAGAAATCGCCGTGTTCACCGCCTCGATCCTGGGGGCGAGTCTCGGGTTCCTTTGGTTCAACACCTACCCTGCATCGGTATTCATGGGGGATGTCGGTTCGTTACCGCTGGGCGCTGCTCTTGGCACCGTGGCAGTCATCAGCAAGCACGAACTGTTGCTCCTGATGGTCGGGGGGGTGTTCGTCATCGAAGCGGTCTCGGTCATTTTTCAAGTGGCTTCGTTCAAGTCTCGGGGGAAACGGATTTTCCTCATGGCACCCATCCATCACCATTTCGAAATGAAGGGGTGGGAAGAACCCAAGGTCGTCGTGCGGTTGTGGATCATTGCGATCTTATTGGCTCTGTTGAGTCTGAGCACTTTGAAGCTGCGTTGATGGATATGGTGGAGGTCAATGAAGTGGAGTTGTCTGGCGCTCACGTGACGGTGCTGGGGCTCGCACGGAGCGGCCTCGCCGCCTGTCACCTGTTGAGAGAGGCGGGCGCCCGCGTGACGGTGGCTGACCGGAAAGGGGAGGACGAGTTGTCCGCCGTGCTCAAGACCGTCGATCGCACCGAGGTTCGGGTGTCTTTGGGAGCAGAGTATGAGCGCTCGCTCGAAAACGCCGATCTTGTGGTTATCAGTCCGGGCGTCCCCTATCGCCTCGAGGCGCTCGAGCGCGTGCGTCGACGGGGGGTGAAGGTGATCAGCGAACTTGAGCTCGCGTCCCGCTTCTTGTCCGCTCCGATCCTTGCCGTGACCGGCACCAATGGGAAAAGCACCACGGTGACGTTGATGGGAAAAATGCTGGCCGAGCAGGGGAAACGGGCATTTGTCGGCGGCAATCTGGGCACGGC
>DATBJG010000047.1:0-26884 GCA_036556585.1 Vicinamibacterales bacterium | reverse complement strand
AGCGGCTCGAAAGACGTGGTCACCCTCGTCTCACGGACGCCCTGCGCCATTGGGTACAGCGGGATGGCGTACCACATTCCGGAAGTGAAGCAGGTCAAGGTTGCGAAGAAGAAGGGAGAAGCCGGCGTCGCGCCAACACTCGAAACAGCCGTTAACGGGAGTTACCCGATTGCCCGGCCGCTCTTCCTCTACACACGGGTAACGCCAGAGGGTGCGCTCAAGGAGTTTGTCGATTGGACGCTTGGAAGCGAAGGCCAGAAAATCGTCCAGGACATTGGCTATGTCCCGGTTGCCAAATGAGTAGGCCTCGCATCGATGTCCGTCTCACGCCGAGCGACCAAAGGTCGCGAGGTACAGGTCGTGGGGGTGCCGCCTTCGCGCGAGGCTTCGGCGAGCCTCGCCGGAGCTCGCAGGAACTTCCAGCGAGCGTAGGCGGGGGGCCCCACGACACCTAAAAAGATGAAGCGGTTCTTATCGCTGATCTCGGAGCCGCTGATGGAGTGGGCCATTCGGCTCTGCGGATGGAGCGCGATCTTCTTCGTCTTTGCAATCTTCTTCTTCGTCATTCGCGAAGCCGTTCCGGTCCTGGTCACCCAGCTCGATCTCACGGAGTTCTTCACGAGCGTCAACTGGCGTCCCGACTCGAGGATCCGGCCGCAGTTCGGGATTCTCGCTCTGCTCGTTGGCACGGCCTCGGTGACGATTCTCGCCATGGCCTTATCGGTGCCCGCCGGTTTTGCCGCGGCCATCTACCTCTCGGAGTTCTGCGCCCCGAAGACCCGTGAGACTCTCAAGATCTTCATTGAATTCCTGGCCGCAATTCCGTCGGTGGTCTGGGGGTTCGTCGGCTACATGGTTTTGAATCCGATCATCATCTGGGCGACGGGGGCGCCCATCGGAATCAATATTCTCAACGGCGGGATCATCCTCGCGCTGATGAGCGTGCCGATCATCATGTCGGTAGGCGAAGATGCGCTGAAAGCGGTCCCAGACGCCTACCGTGAAGCGGCGGTGGCGCTTGGCGCCAGCCGGTGGCAGATCGTGTACAAGGTGCTGCTCCCAGCCGCGAAGAATGGGCTTCTGGCGGCTGCGTTGCTCGGCGTGGGACGAGCCGTGGGTGAGACGATGGCAGTCCTGATGGCGACCGGTCATTCGATCCAGATCCCTGCCAGCTTTCTGGACCCTGTTCGCACGTTGACCGCGACGATTGCCGCAGAGCTGGGAGAAGCCGTGGAAGGGGGCACGCACTATCGCGTGCTGTTCGTGATTGGCAGTCTGCTGATGATCATCGCTCTGCTGGTCAACCTGACAGCCGATCTGGTGGTCAAGGGCATCCGGGGCAAGCAGAATGCCTGAGCTGTTCGACCGAGCCTTTCAGTACTTCGTGTCGCCCGCCGGCAGCGACGAGCGCGGAGATGGTACGGCAGGCCGCCCCTTTCAAAGCCTCGATCGGGCAGCGGCGCTCATCGTCGATAACCACAGGAAGGAGTTGCCGGGCATCAAGCCCCTGGGCGGCGGCGACGAGGTGGAGATTGTGTGCATCGAGCGACCCGGCTTTGGTTCGCCGCTTCGCAAGAAGCCGCGCTTTCAGTATTTTGTTGCGCCCGACGAGGTTGCCCTGGCTGGCGACGGGACAGAGGCTGCGCCCTGGTCCGACCTGGAGACCGCAACGGCCGAGCTCCTTCGGATGCCCGCAGTGCGGCAAATCCGGCCTGGGGACCGGATTCAGCTGACGCGCCGGGAAGTCTTCAGCGCGGGCATCATCGAGCGTCGCAAGGTCATGGTCGATCGGCTGGTGAAGATCGGCTTGATGATCGTCACCGCGGCCCTGGTTTTGCCGCTCCTGGCGATTCTGGCTGATCTGTTCGTGAAGGCGTGGCCGATTCTTTCATGGCGATTCCTCGTCGAGAACCCGCAGAACTACATGACCGCGGGCGGCATCTGGGCGCCCCTGGTGGGCACCGTTTACTTGGTCGTGATTTCACTCGCCATTGCCGCCCCGATTGGGGTGCTCGCGGGTGTGTATTTGAACGAGTACGCCGGTGACAACTGGTTGACGCGCCTGGTCAACCTGGCTGTGGTGAATCTGGCCGGAGTGCCCAGTATCGTGCACGCGCTTTTCGGTGTGGGTGCCTTTGTGCTCTTTGCCGGGCTCGGGCGCTCGGTACTGGCGGCGTCCGCGACGCTGGCCATCATGACGCTGCCCGTCATTATCACGAGCACGCGGGAAGCCCTTTCCGCGGTTCCGCAGTCGTTTCGCGAGGCCTGCTGGAACATGGGTGCCAGTCGCTGGCAGACAATTCGGACCATCGTCCTGCCCAACTCGATCAGCGGCATTCTCACCGGCGTGATCCTCCAGGTTTCCCGAGCAGCAGGAGAGACGGCCCCGATCTTGTTCACGGGTGCAGTCTTCTACGTAGCCGTTCCAGATACCGGACTGGCTTCGATTTTTCCTTACAGTCTGACCGACCGCTGCATGGCACTTTCGTATCACCTGTTCACGATTTCGACGCAGGTCACGGGCGTTTCGGAGGCCCTTCAGTACGGCACGGCGGTGGTCCTGTTCGGGCTTGTCCTGACGGTCAACCTGGTTTCGATAACATTGCGGGTCTACCTGCGTTCGCGGAAGCGATGGTAGGGTCGGGTCAGACAACGCACATTGCGTTTCGCGATGTGACGGTGAAGTACGGCACGAAGGCAGCGCTCCAGGACATCACGCTCGAGATTCCTCGTCACCAGATCTTCGGGATTATCGGCCCGGCCAACTCAGGCAAGACGACGTTGCTCAAATGCATCAACCGCACAATCGATTTCGTCACGGGCGTCACGGTGGACGGTGAAGTCCTCGTGGACGGTGAGAATGTGTTCAGCGTCAGGAACGTCTACGATCTGCGGCGGCAGATCGGTATGGTGTTCCCGCTTCCGGTCGGATTGCCCATGTCTGTGTACGACAACGTCGCCTATGCGCCCCGGATGGCGGGCATGCGCGATCGTGCGGAACTGAACGCGCTGGTGGAAAAGTGTCTCAGACAGGCCGCTCTGTGGGACGAGGTCAAAGATCGCTTGCACATGCTGGGCACGAAGCTCTCCGGCGGCCAGCAGCAGCGGCTGACAATCGCACGAGCGCTCTCTCATCGGCCAAAGATTCTGTGTCTCGACGAGTTCTCGATCGCCGTAGACCCGGTCACGACGATGAAGATTGAGGATGTGCTGATCGTGCTCAAGCGCGAGATGACGATTGTGCTCGTGACAAACCTCGTGCAGCAGGCGCACAGGCTGGCTGATCAGGTCGCATTTATCAACAGCTCCCGGCTCGTCGAGGTTGGTCCGGCCGGTGTGATTTTCTCCGAGCATCCCCGTGAACAGATGACCTTCGAATACGTCCGAGGCCATTTCGGATGAGCGACGCGCGCCCGCAGGATCGTTACAGCATCCAGACTCAGGGCCTGAACCTGTGGTACGGGGATTTTCAGGCGTTGAAGAACGTGCATGTGGACATTCAGCGGGGGCTCATCACAGCCCTTATCGGGCCGTCGGGGTGCGGCAAAACGACGTTTCTTCGCTGCGGGAACAGGCTGAACGAGCGGTACGGCAACGTGACCACGACGGGGCAGATCACCATTCTCGGCAAGAACATTTACGACCCTAACGTCAGTCTCGGTGAGCTCCGAAAAACCGTCGGCATGGTGTTCCAACGCCCGAACCCGCTGCCCATCTCGATCTACGAGAACGTCGTCTTCGGGTTGCGAGTCCATTCTCCGATCGGCCTTGCACGCCGGCGTCTCGACGAGCGGGTCGAGTCGGCGCTCCGTGAAGTTCAGCTCTGGAACGACGTCAAGGACAGGCTCAACCAGAAGGGCACGGGCCTGACCTTGGAGCAGCAACAGAAGCTCTGCATCGCGCGACTGCTGCCGCTCAAGCCCCGCGTGATCCTGATGGATGAACCGTGCTCGGCCCTGGATGCCGAAGGCACGGCCGCGATCGAGCGGCTCATGGACAGCCTTCGAGGGAAGTACACGATCGTCATCGTGACGCACAACATGGCGCAAGCGCGGCGAACGAGTGACGAATGCATTTTCATGCTGCTCGGCGAAGTTGTCGAGCAGGGGCCGACCGCTGACCTCTTCTTGAAGCCCAGGCAGAAAGAGACCGAAATGTACGTGGAGGGCCGCTACGGCTAATTCGAATCCACAACGTGTCGGACGGCACGGGATTCCGGCTTAGCAAGGACGCTTCTTATGAAAAAGTTCGAGCAAGAGCTTGCGACAGTCAAGCAGCAGGTGATGGAGATGGGCGAAGTTGCCGAGTCGATGGTCGGCTGGGCGTCGGCCGCCCTTGTCGGACGGGACCGCGCGCTCATTCAGAAAGTCCAAGCCAGCGAGCGGAAGCTTGATCAATACCAACTCGACATCGACAGTGAAGCAATTCGGCTCATCACGGTGTATGCGCCGATCGCCAATGACCTCCGCTTCCTCCTCATGGTTGCTCGGATTAATTCCGAGCTCGAGCGCATTGGCGATCAGGCGCTGAACAATTCCGAATACGTCCTGCAGCTGCTCTCGGCCCCGCCCGCCCAGCCCCTTCGTGATATCTCGAGAATGTCCGAAGTCACGCGTGGAATGGTGCACGACGCACTACAGGCTTTCCACGATGAAGACACCGACAAGGCACAGCAGGTCCTCACGGCAGACGATGAAGTGGATGCGCTGAACGCACAGACGTTCCGCGACCTCCTCACCGATAAGAACGTGAGTCTGGATTCCGTGAATCAGTCCATGACGCTCATCTTGCTGGCCAGGTCCCTGGAGCGTATCGCGGACCACGCGACGAACATCTGCGAAGAGGTCATCTACCTGGTCAAAGGTGAAGACATCCGTCACCAGACATGAGCGGCGATGCCGCCGGGTTCCTAACCAACGCCCGAGCCGCGTCGGCTCGCGATGGTGTGGGGGTGGTGTTCGAGCCCCAGCAGCGTGACCGACCGCACTGAAGCCGTGCCAAATGGTCGAGCGTGTTGGCACGAAGGAGCGGTTTCTGAAGAGAGGATGGACAGCTCGACCGCGTGCGTTACGAAAGGCTGCGTCGGCTCGACGCCGTCGACTGATACCTCATCGGGTGGGTGACGGACGCTTCGTCTTCGTCTTCGTCGTGAGCACGGAAGCGCGACGATCGGCCAAGGGTTGGAGGTTCTTCAGGAGTTTGGGTTTCAACGTTCGGCTCCTTGGCGGCGACCAGGACGACATGTGATCGCTTTCTCCCTGTCGGCTTTCGCATTTTGGCCTCCGTGTGCCCAAAATTACGCCATCAGGGTAACAGCCGGGTCACAAGTTTGCAACGCGGCAAGCGACGCTACTGGTTGAGATGCATAACCTGTGCGGGCGGAAAGCCGTTGAAGTGCGTGCTGCTGGCGGCCGCGTAGGCGCCGATGTTCGGGGCGTAGACCAAATCCCCTAAATCCAGGTCGGGCAGCTCCTCAGCCAGGCTGATCGTGTCGAGGGCGTCACATGTTGGGCCGAACACCGAGCAAATCTGGGTTGGACCGTTCTTGAAGCTCTTCAAGGTGTACTGGCAATGATCGAAGATGACGCCGCTGAACGTGTGATACACACCGTCGTTCACGTAGTAACAGTACTTTCCGTCACGGACGGCCTTGCCAATCACCTGGGCAACGGCGGTCGCGGCTGAGGCCACCAGGAACCGTCCCGGCTCAGCCAGAATCTCCATTGGCTCCGGAAAGAGGCGGTCCAGCTCTTGATTGATTTTGCGAGCGAGACTCCTGAATGCGGGAACCTCGTTGTCGTAATGCGCAGGGAAGCCGCCACCGATGTCCAGCAGCTTCAGTTCGAAGCCCTGGCTTTTGGCTTCCAACAAGACGCTCGAGGCCAGATGCAGGGCCTGAACGTAGTTCTGGACGTTCGTGCACTGGCTGCCGACGTGGAAGCTCAGGCCTTCAACCTCCAGCCTGTTGTTGCGGGCGAACTGCATCAGATCCACGGCCTCGCCCGGTGACGCCCCGAACTTGCTCGACAGCTCCACCATCGACCCGGTATTCGGCACGCGCAGCCGCAACACGAGGCCCGCGTGCGGCGCGTACCGGGCGATCTTGATGACCTCCTCGAGGTTGTCGTAGGTCACGAGTGGCTTGTAGGGATCGAGCTGCTCGAGCGTTTCGGCCGCTTTGATCGGATTGGCGTAAATGATGCGATCCCAGATGAATGCTTGCCGCTCTGCCTCCGGCAGATCCTTCACGTTTTCGTGGACGGCCAGAAACTCGGCCAGGCTGGCAACGTCGAAGCTGGCGCCCGCCAGGTAGAACGTCCGCAGGATCTCGGGAGCACTGTTGGCCTTGACGGCGTAATAGGCCTGCACGCGGGGCAGATACTTTCGAAACTGCGCATAGTTCTCTCTCAGTACCTTGTGATCGACGACAACGATCGGCGTGCCATGGGTCTTTGCCAGGCGGAGCAGTGTCCTCTCGTCCATCAGTCCCCTTCGGTAATCAGGAAATTCTTGAATTGCCAGGGGTCGGTTGGATCGATCGCGGGCCGGTTGAAGCCGTGAAAAACGTTGGTGTAGTGCTTCAGCGGGTTCCAGTCCGACGCCACTGAGACGAACCGACCGAGGTACGGCTTACTGATTTCCAGGACGTAATCGTGCGGCAGGTCGTCGGGCACGCACATCCCCCGGTTCGGATTCTCGAGCATCCACCGGCAGGCCGCGACGACCGAGATGGCGACCTGCATGGTCGTGGCATTTTGATGCGGCACGAGCCGCCGAGACTCTTCGATGCCGAGGTCCGAACCGCACCACCACGATTGATACGGGTGCCCCATGACGAGCGCGCCAAGGATGTCGGCGCCGCTGGTGATTTCATCGTCCGTCAAGATGCGGATGCGGGGCTGCAGTTCGTAGTCACGCCCGCGCAACTCGTAGAGCGAGGCAATCGCCGAATCGCACGGACAATAGGCATAGTGAACGGTCGGACGGTACAGGGCCTTGCCGTCCTTCCACACCGTCAGCTTCTCGGTGATCGTGAACGACTCGCCGTGACGAACGACCATGCCCACGATCAGGTGGTCCGGGGGCACCCAACTCACCACGAACGTATTGATTCCCATCCGCGCCAAACAGATCTGACTCTTCGGGCCGTCCGAGTGCTCGAAAGCCAGCGCTGGCAATTCCTTCTCATGCGTGCCCCAGCCCATCTCGGCCGTCGTCGTTCCTTCCTCGCGGAACCCTTCAACGCTCCAGGTGTTGACGAATTCGTTCACCTGCTTTGGTCGATCGGTGATCTGCGTGTCGCGCTCGCTGCAATGAATCACCTTGACCCCGAGCTCGTGGGCCAGGTGGTTGAACTGGCGGGCTTTGACATGGTCGGCAATTCGTTCTGCGTGAGCACCAGCAAACTTCCGGTCCGCCAGCGCCCTCTCGGCGACATCCAGGAGGGCGTGCTTGGTGAAGTGGCTGATCAGGCCGGGGTTTGCGCCATGCTCGAGGACAGCTGTTGCCCCAGGCTCTTTCCATGACGCGATCATCCGCCGCAGCTTCATGTGGCGCCAGTAAAGAGTCCGCTCGGTCGGGTGTTTGCTCTCCGCCCCGGCATAGGGGTCCCAGAGCTCCACCGACGTGTTCACATACAGCACCCCGTGGTCGTGGCACCACTGCACGATCTCGCAGCAGTCGATATTCCAGGCGAGATCGATAAGGAGATCTCCAGGTGAAAGATGCTCCCCGAGGAGCGTCCCCAGGTTCTCCTCGGTGACGCGGTTCCGAACGAACGTGATGCCACGCTCGATCCACGGTTTCAGTGCATCCTGGTCAGGCTCGAATTCCAGGATGGTAATTCGCTTGGGATCGACATTGATATGACGGAAGAGGATGGGCAGCGTGCACCGTGCCACGGCACCAAAGCCGACAAACACAATTCGCTTCGAGAACGTTGGTAGCGTCATACGAGTTTTTTCATCAGGATCTTCGAGAATCGGCCGCTTTGTTCGTATCTTTCCCGGCGTGCGGGCGGCAAATCGTCGGGCGTGGCTTCCACAAACCCCCCTTTGAACTGGAAATAGGTGAAGGCCTGCGTAGATAGCGCGAGCAGCTCCCGCAACCCCAGCTCGCGCGCCTTGGCTTCGACGAATTGGATCAGTTTGCGCCCGATGCCCTGATTCTCATGCGAGGAAGCGACGTAGAGGCACGCGAGCTCCCCTTGCTTCTCCTCCGGATATACGTGAAGGGCGACGCAGGCGACGGGATTCTTGTCTATCTCGAAGATGTAATAGTCGCCCAGGCTCTTCTCAATCATCGCCCTGGTGCGTTTCAGCAACTCTTCTGCCTCCACAGCCTGTTTGGTCAGCGACTGAATGGCTCGCACGTCCTTCTTCTTGGCCGGTCGGATGTTCTCGTAGTCGTTTGCGTAAATCAAGGTCCCGAGCCCATGATTCGAGAACACCTCTCCCAGCAGACCTTCGTCCAGCGTCCCGTTGATGACGTGGGCGCGTGGAATACCCGCAATGCAGGCTTGCGTCGCATGTTGCGCCTTTGAGAGCATCTCCGGCGCGAACCCCAACGGGTCGCTCTGGACGAGCTTCCCCAATTCGGCCGCGACCATCTGCCGAATGATCTCCCCGCGGTAGCACAATCCGTTTTGGGACGTGACGAAGATCAACTTGATAGCCTTCAGTTGCTCTGCAACCGCCAGAGCCACACCATCCGAATTCACCCGATACGTCCGGCCGTCCCCATCGAATCCGAGCGGCGGGATGACTGGTACAACCCCTTGGGTGAGCAGCGATTGGAGCAGGTCCACATCGACGCGCTCGACCTTGCCTGTGAACAAATGGTCGATGCCCTGGAGAATGCCGACCGGGTGGGCCGTGATCACGTTCGTGCTGGCGGCACGGAGGTCGTTCGCGGAAAGGCCTTCGAGAATCTCATGCGTGAGCCGGTTGGACGCCGTCAGTGCCAGGTCGAGTGTCTGAGCATCCGTCACGCCCGTGCCGTCGAAATCCGAGGCCTGCACCTGGCGCTCGGCTGCGAGTGCCCGAATCTGAGCCGAGGCGCCATGAACGAGGACGACACGGATATTCAGCGACCATAGCAACGCCACGTCCAGAAGCAGCGTTGCAAAGTTGTCATCGGTGACGATGACCCCGTCAATCGCCAGGACGAACGTCTTTTCGCGGAATTGAGGGATGTACTGCAGGATGCCCCGCAGATCGGTCAGCTTCACGTCTCGATCATGCAGCCAAAAAGTCGAGTATCGTTGCTCATCTTTTCCGTGTCAAGTAACGAAGCTGTTGAATTTTCGCGTCAAGGTTCGACGACGAAGCTGCTGAACTGCCAGAGCTCGGCCTCGCGAATGGGTGCCGTACCCCACTTCGCGAACAAGTGGGAGCGACTCTGCAGCGGTGTCCAATCGGTCTGGACGGACGGACAGGGGCCGAGATACGGACCTGCGACGTCGAGAATTTCCTTGTGCGGCAGCTCGTCAGGAACCAGGATGCCCCTGGACGGGTTGCGAATCAGGAAGACCAGCCCTCCCAGAACCGCGGCCGCCACCTGGAGAGTGGTGGCGTTCTGGCTGGGGACGAGCTTGCGTGCTTCGTGGATGTCCAGCTGCGACCCGGTCCACCAACTGGTGAGACCGTGGCCCATCACCAGCACCCCTAACTCATCCACTCCATCCGTAATTTCGTCAGACATGATTCTAAGCTTCGGCTGCAGCTGATAGTTCCGCATTGTCAGCTCGTACAGACTGAGAATTGCGTTGTCACACGGCATGTAGGCGTAGTGCACAGTCGGGCGATACACCGCCCTTCGACCCTCGATCGTGTCTTCCCAGAGCGTCAGGTAGTCGCTGATGGTGAAAGACTCGGCGTGACGCACTACCATTCCAATGATCGGCCCTCCGGCAGGGACCCAGGAGTGGACGAACGTGCGAATGCCCGGCTGGGCCAGAAAAATCTGGTTGCCGGGACCGCCCGACGGCACGTGTGCGTGCCTCGGGAGGTGGCGCTCGTGCGTTCCCCACCCCAGCTCAGCCGGCGCCGTCCCTTCTTCGAAAAACCCTTCGATCGACCAGGTATTGACGAATTCGTTCATCGCCTTGGGTTGGGACGAGACTTGCGTATCGCGTTCGGAGATGTGGATGACCTTGGTGCCCGTGGCCTGGCTGAGTCGGGCAAACGATCCTTCACCGTGCGCTTCGGCATCGGCAATCAGCTTCTCGAACGCCGCGCGGTCGACGCCCGTCGCCGGCGGAAGAGCCTTTTCGACCATGGCGGCAGCGATTTCGAGCAGGGCACGTTTGGTGAAGTGGCTGACCAGGCCGGGGTTGGCACCATGGTCCATGATCGCCGTCGGGCTGGGCCGGCTCCCCGAATTGAGGCGGCTCTTCAGCAGCCGAACCCGCATCTGACGGGAATACAGGCTGCGTTCATAGGGTGACTTGTTCTCGATATCACCGTAGGGGTCCCACTCCTCGAGGGACGTATTGAGGTATCGGACACTGTGTTCGCCGCACCAGGCGAGCATGTCGTACGTCTCAACGTTCCAAGACAGATCGACGATGATGTCGCCCGGCCCCACATGCTTTTGCAGCAACGATGTGTAGTTGTCCTCGGTCAGCCGCGCCTGATGGAAGACCACTCCGGCCTGGAGTGAATCCTGAATCCTCGGCCGTACATCCTCGAAGTCGACCACGCTGATGCGCTCAGCCGGCATGTCGACGTGACGGCGAATGAGCGGTAGCGTGCACTGGCCAACCGACCCACAGCCGAGCATGAGAAGGCGTCCGGCGAAGGGGAAACGTTGTGTCACTGTGTCAGCTCCTCCGTGGTTCCCGACCTACCATGAACAAGCCACCGATAATAACCGAGGACGGCAAATTCTGAGGCCTGTACCGCCGTGACCGACGATGAAGAGGCTGAGGTCAATGACGAACAAGACACCGGTCGGTCAGCCGAAAGAAGACGATCTCGAGTCGGACAAGTCTGAAATCTGGATGTGTGATCCTCTGCGGCCATGAAGATGCGTGATTACGCCCATCTTGGTGCCGCGGCTCGACTCGAGCAGCTCCAACAAGAAATCGCCCGAATTTATAAGGAGTTCCCGGCCCTCAAACACACCACTCCTCTCGGTATGACTTCCACCAAGAAACGGTCCATCTCCGCGACGCAACGTAGGGCCGTCTCCAAGCGCGTAAAAGGAAGGTCGAAAAAACGGTCCCGAAGCTAGCACAAAGAGGTGCCCGCCGATAGGCTCACGCGTTGCAAAGAAGCCTTCCAGATGGTGGCGCGGCGCAATGCCAGCAAGTGTATGCGGATGGCGTTTGCTACAATCGCGCGCGGATCTCCGCCATGGCGCTGCTTCAGATCCGCAACGTCACCCGCCGTTTTGGCGACTTCGTTGCCGTCAATGACGTCAGTTTGAGCGTCGAGGCGGGCGAGTTCTTCTGCCTCCTGGGTCCGTCAGGCTGCGGCAAGACGACACTGCTGCGCATGATCGCCGGGTTCGACGCCCCCGACGGAGGCACCATCACGCTGGACGGGCTGGCCATGGTCGGCATCCCGCCCGAGGCGCGCAACATCCACACCGTGTTCCAGAGCTATGCGCTGTTCCCGCATATGAGCGTGGCGGAGAACATCGCCTTCCCGTTGCGCATGGCCAAAGTCGCGCCGGCCGAGGTCGCGGCCCGGGTGGGCGAGGCGCTGAAAGGCGTCTCCCTGGCCGGGCTGGGCGGACGCTATCCGAACGAGCTGTCTGGTGGCCAGCGCCAGCGGGTCGCGGTGGCGCGCGCGTTGATCAATCGCCCCAAGCTGCTGTTGCTGGACGAGCCGCTTGCAGCTCTCGACGCCAAACTCAAGGAGCACATGCAGCTCGAGCTGGTGACGCTGCAGAAAGAGGTGGGGATTGCCTTCATCTATGTCACGCACGACCAGCAGGAGGCGCTGGCGCTGGCGCATCGGATGGCGGTGATGAATCACGGCCGGGTCGAGCAGGTGGACGAGCCTTCGAAGATCTACGGCTGCCCTCGCAACCGCTTCGTCGCCGATTTCATCGGTACCTGCAACATCCTGGACGCGCAGGTACTTGGCGTCGAGGATGACTGCGTACGGCTGCGCATCGCGGGCCTGGGCGACGTCCGCGCACTTGGCACCGACCATGTCCAGCCGGGCGTGAAGGGAGCGCTTGCGCTGAGACCGGAACAGGTGGCGATCGGCCTGCAGCTCGGGCCGAACCCGAACGAGAACCACTTCAGCGGCCAGGTGTTCGATTCCCTGTACCTCGGCGATGTTACCGTCTACGTCGTCGAACTGGGCAACGGCAGCCGCATTGAGGCGATGCTGCCCAACTCCGCCCCTGGTCGCGTCAAGGTCTTCGAGGCCGGCGACGCCGTCGAGATCGGCTGGCGCGTCGATGCGGGCCGCTTCCTGGCGGACTGACCGAGCATCAGTGGGCACCATACGGACATCTAAATGGCTGATCGCGGGTCCCCCGCTGGTCTATCTGCTGCTGCTTTTTGCAATCCCCACTTTGATCATGCTGGTGGCCTCCTTCCGCCAGCCAGGGCAATTCGGCGGACTTGCTCCCCTGATATCCGGCCCAACGGGCGCCGAACAGGTGAACCTCACATTCGACAACTATGCGCGGTTCTTCGGCAGCTTTCTCTACGCCGAACTCTTCATCACGTCGCTCGTGTACGCCCTCATCACCACGGTCATCTGTCTGATCATGGCCTATCCGCTGGCACTGCTGATCGCGCGTAGCCCGAAGAGGCACCGTGACCTGCTGGTACTGCTCGTCATTCTGCCCTTCTGGAGCAACTTCCTGATTCGCGTCTATGCCTGGATCATCATCCTTGGGCCACAGTCGCTACTGGTCAGCGGCTTGAACCTAGCGATCGGCGTGCTCGGACTGGAGCCGGTGCGGATCCTCTACACCCCGGCGGCCGTCGTCATTGGGTTGGTCTACGTGCACCTACCGTTCATGGTGCTGCCGCTGTACGCCAATCTTGAAAAGCACGATCCAGGGCTGCTCGACGCGGCCCAAGACCTCGGCGCCGGGGTCTGGCAGCGCTTCTGGCAAGTGACGTTCCCACTGTCGATGCCGGGAGTATACGCGGGCGCGGCGCTGGTGTTTATCCCCGCGTTTGGCATTTTTGCCGTCCCGGACCTGCTGGGTGGGACAGGGAGCAGCATGATCGGCAATGTGATCAAACAACAGTTCCTCGACAGCCGTGACTGGCCGTTCGGGAGCGTGTTGTCCATGGTGCTGACGGCGGTGGCCGTGACCCTGGCCGGAGTCGCGGCCTGGTTCGCGAGGAGGTCGCGGTCGTGAGACGCTCGCGCTGGCTGTGGCTCGGTGGGATCGTCGCTTACGCTTTCCTCTACGCTCCTCTCGCGATCGTCGTCGGTTACTCGTTCAATGATTCCACCATGAACGCCCAGTGGGTGGGTTTCACGCTGGACTGGTACCGCAAGCTGTTCCGCAACGAGGACATGATCACGGCCGCCTGGAACTCACTGGTGATTGGCCTGACTACAAGCGCCGTGTCGACCGTGCTGGGGACGATGGCCGGCTATGGGATGTACCGCTATCGGCTGCGACTGCTGCCGATCCTGGTGCTCGCTCCGATCGCTGTCCCCGAGATCCTGATGGGGGTCAGCCTTCTGCTGTTCTTCGTGATGATCAACCTGACGCTGGGGATGCTGTCGATCACACTCGCGCACATTGCCTTCTGCATCGGGTTTGTAGCGATCGTGGTGCGCGCGAGGCTCGCCGGGCTGGACGAGAGCCTGATCGAGGCGGCCCGGGACCTCGGCGCCACGCCCCGCCAGGCGTTCCGCCTGGTGACACTGCCTCTGATCATGCCGGGCGTGGTCGCCGGGGCGCTGATGGCGTTCACCCTGTCGATCGACGATTTTGTGATTACCTTTTTCACTTCGGGGCCGGACTCGAAGACTCTGCCGCTCGCGATCTACACCATGGTGAAGATCACCGTCACCCCGGAAGTGAACGCCGTATCCACGCTACTCTTGTTGCTCACGCTTGTGCTCATCGTGGTTGCCTCGAGGCTGTCGCCGACCGCGCTTCGCGGTGGGCGCTAAAGGAGACGCCCGGATGAGAACCACCCGACTGCTGCCGTTGGCGCTGGCGCTCGCGTTGAGCGCGTGCGGGACGAAGGAGGACGTGCTCCACCTGTACATCTGGAACCAGTACATCGCCCCACAGACGGTGCAGCGGTTCGAGATGTCCTGCGGCTGCACGGTGCAGCAGAGCTTCTACTCTGACAACTCCGAGCTGATGGCCAGGATCACAGGTGGGGCCAAAGGCTACGACGTGCTCGTGCCTACGTCCAACTACGTATTGGACCTGGCGAACGGCGGATACCTGCAGCCCATGGACAAAAGTCAGGTGCCAAACCTGAAGAACATCAGCCCCGTGTATCTCAATACCGAGTTCGACCCGGACAACAAGTACTCGATCCCTTACGCCTACACCATCACGCTGCTCGGCTACAATGACCAGAAAATGCGGGAACTTGGCGTGACGGTCGATTCCTGGGGCGCTATCTTCGATCCAACGATCCTGGAACAGCTCAAGGGCCGCATCACGGTGCTCGACAGCGCGGACGAGCTGACCGCTGCGGCGCTCAAGTACCTTGGCTATTCGGTGAACGACCGCGATCCAGCCCACTGGGAAGAGGCCAAGCAGCTCATCCTCAGGGCCAAGCCGAACTGGGCCGCGTTCCGGGCCTCCGGTTATATCGAGTTGCTCGCGGCCGGCGACATCTGGCTCGCGCACGGCTACTCGAGCGACATCTACACAGCCGACATGGGCGCGCAGGAGGCGAAGAAGGCCTTCCGCATCAAACACGCGCTGCCTAAGGAAGGCGCCGCGTTCGGGCTCGATGCCATGGTGATCGCCAAGGATGCGCCTCGGCCTGATCTGGCGCACAAGTTCATCAACTTCATGCTCGAAGCCCGGAACTCGGCGGACGTCACCAACCTGCTGGGGACCGGGAATCCCAACAGGGCGGCCATGGACTTCATCAAGCCCGAGATCAAGGCCATGTCGGCGGTCTTTCCCGATGAAAAGACGGCCAAAAAGCTGGAGATGCTCCGGCCGATGAGTCCCGAGGAGCGGCGCCTGCAGAGCCAGATCTGGACTGAGATCAAGACGAAGTAACGTAACCTCACTATGCCTGGAGTGCTCGACGCAATCTACGTCAAACGGGCCCGTCTTGGTCCGATGGATGCGCGCCTGCGCGCCAGTCTCGTTGCAGGACGAGGTCTCAAGGGCAACGCCGATCAGGGCGGCCGGCGTCAGGTGACGATAGTGGCCCGCGAACGTTGGGACGAGCTGATGGCAAACCTCGATCTCTCCCTCGATCCTGCCTCTCGCCGTGCGAACCTGGTCGTCAAAGGCATCGAACTTGAAGACTCAGGGGGCCGCGTTCTTCGAGTGGGGCCGTGCCGCGTGCGCCTGATAGGCGAAACACGCCCGTGCGAACGCATGGAGGAGGCCGCGCCCGGCCTGCAAGACGCCATGCGCGAACGATGGGGCGGCGGCGCCTACGGCGAGGTCCTGGACGATGGGGAGATTGCGGTGGGCGATGAGGTGCGCTGGGATACCACGTAACCTGCTTCCATTCTCTTCTTCACGCCACGCAACGTCGTTTCCATGCCGTCGCGAACACGCCGGACCGCAATCCAGCGCCGAAGCCCGCTGAAGGCTCCCTTGAGCGCATCGACGCGCGAGCGGTTCACATACAAAAGATAGAAGGCCGGCTCGGGATTCTCCTCGATTTCTGGCGCAATCGTCAGCGCCAGCGAGCCCTCGAAATAGTGGCTCATGTAGATGCCCTGAGACACCACAAAAGTCATGTCCGTGTCTTTGATGCTCTTGGTGAAGATCGTGACGTGGGTCACGCTGATGACCGGCTTGACCCCGAAAGACTCCTTCGACCAGTAGAAAAAGCTCTCGACATTCCGAAGTTCGGTATTCGGGAAGCCTTCGAGATAGTGCCGTAGTTCCGGAGCCAGTTCGGTGAGATACGCCGACGCGTTCAGCATGCTCACGAGCTCTTTGGCAACTGGCATCGCCCCCGGCTTGTCCAGGTACGTCCCCAGCGTCGAGTAACCGCCCGAGAGGTACGCAGCCGCGCGTTCGGCAAGGAGCCGGTTGAAAACCGCTTCTGCCCTGGTCCGCGCGTCGGGCTTCGACCAGTCAACCTCTGCCTGGAACCGGGCGAGCATTTCCGGGGTGAGCTTGATGTCGCAATCGCCGGGCCTGCAGTGCCTGATGGCTTCGACATCCTCGTCCGACAATGACAATCCGGCCAGATCGCCAGCCTGCGGCCGCGCGCCAAAGGTGCCAATGGCCAGTACGTACTGACTTCGCTTGAACGCAACGATATCGCGGACCCGTTCGATGAAGAAGTGTCGCGGCACGGCAATCTTGACGGCACCAACCGCGACGACCTCGCCCGGGTCGTGCGTATCAAGGGTCTTGCGAACGACCTGGCCGCGCGAGAGTGCCGACAGGTTGTTTTCGCTGAACGCGAGGTGTTTGCGGAGGAACGTGACCGTCTCGGTAGGGATCGTGTCTATCGCCGTCGACACCTGAACCACGCTCGCCAGAACGAGCGCGACGAGCGCCAGCAGATCGAAGCGGAACCTGGACATGAGAGCGTTCACAACATTATTTCGGCAGAAGCACCCATCTGCTTAAGCAACAACATTGCCGATCCCGAATGGCGAGCCAATTGCTTCAAAAGACGTCGGAGGGTGGCTTATGGCCTTCGACACGACCCCTTACTGGGTTGAATCGTCCGCAATGCCCAAGTTTCCGACACTTGCCCGCGATCTCGCGGTGGACGTTGTGGTTGTCGGCGCCGGAATCACTGGGATTACAGCAGCGTATCTTTTGAAATCACAGGGACGGCGCGTGGCCCTGGTCGAGCGGGGCCGTTGTGGTGGTGTCGATACCAGCTACACCACGGCGCACCTGACCTATGTGACCGATCAATGGCTGGGCGATCTCGTCGAAACGCTTGGTGAAGATCACGCGAGGGCCGTCTGGGACGCGGGACGCGCCGCCATCGCCCAGATAGACGGGAACATCCAGACCGAACACCTCGCATGCGCGTTCGAATGGGTACCGGGGTACCTCCATTCGCGCAGTACGGAACCCCCCAGCCCCGAAGACATGTCGTCGCTGCAGAAAGAGGCCCGGCTCGCGGCCAGGCTTGGATTCGACGCCCAGTATCTCGACGAGGTCCCGTTTGCGCGGCGTCCGGGCGTGATGTTCGAGGCGCAGGCGAGATTTCATCCGCTCAGATACCTTGGTGGTCTGGTCACGCAGATTGCCGGCGAGGGCAGCCACGTGTTCGAAAACACCGAGGTCACCGACATCCGCGAACATTCGGTCATTGCCGGCGACCACACCATCAATGCCGACTACGTGGTCATTGCCACGCACGACCCGATGATGGGGAAGGCCAGCTACCTGAGCGCCACGCTGCTCCAGACCAAGCTCTTCCTGTACAGCACCTACGTTGTCGGCGGGACCGTGCCACGAGGCTCGATCCCCGACGCGTTGTTCTGGGATACGAGCTCTCCTTATTACTACCTGCGTGTCGTCGATCGCGAGCGCGACCGGGATCGTGTGATTCTGGGCGGCGCCGATCACCGCACGGGACAGGTGAAGGACACCAAGGCGTGTTACCAGCAGGTGGAGGATCAGCTTCGGCGTCTGGTGCCCGAGGTGGATGTGACGGATCGCTGGTCGGGCCAGGTGATCGAGACGCACGACGGGCTTCCGTACATCGGTGAAACGGCCGAGCGTCAGTTCGTGGCCACCGGGTTCGCCGGCAACGGGATGACGTTTGGCACGCTCGCAGGGATGATGGCGTGCGATGCCGCGATGGGACGCACCAATCCCTGGCGGGATCTGTTCGACCCAGGCCGTGCGACCGTCAGAACAGGCGCCTGGGACTACGTCAGAGAGAACGCCGCTTATCCGTATTACATGATTCGCGATCGGTTGACCGGGCCGGAAGGCAAGTCGCTCCGTGCCGTGAAAAACGGCGAAGGGAAAGTCCTCGAAATCAACGGCGAACGCGTGGCGGCCTCGAGAGACGAAGAAGGCCGGCTCTCGCTCGTCTCGGCCGTCTGCACTCACATGGGCTGTCTGGTGGCGTGGAACGCCGCGGAAGGCACCTGGGATTGCCCGTGCCACGGATCCAGGTTTACGGCATCGGGTGATGTGATGGCTGGTCCGGCGGAAACGCCACTCAAGGCCGTCGACGTGGGGAAGGATCAGGCTGCGACAAGGACGGCACGCTGAAGTACGTAGGCCGGACCTTTAGGTCCGGCGCTTTTTCGGCGGACCCCAAGGGTCCGCCCTCCGTACTAATCGCTAATCTCCAGTTTTCCGAGGTTGCCTCTTCACCATTACCGTGCGCAAGCAGATCGCCACGTCCTCTCCGCGCTGGTTGTAGGCCGTGTGCCGCAGCTCCAGCAGGCCCGCGTCGAGGCGCGATTTGCTTTCGCGCATGGACACGACCTTTGTTCGCACCTTCAGCGTATCCCCGTGAAAGACAGGCTTTGGAAAGCGCACGTCGGTGAATCCGAGATTCGCAATCGTGGTGCCGAATGTCGTATCGTTCACCGACATGCCGACCATCAGGCCGAGCGTGAAGAGGCTGTTGACCAGGCGTTGACCGAACTCCGTCGCGGCCGAAAACTCGGCGTCGAGGTGCAGCGGCTGCGGGTTCATGGTCATCGTGCTGAAGAGCACGTTGTCGGCCTCCGTGACCGTCCGCGACCACGGATGCTCGAACACCATGTCGACCTTGAATTGTTCGTAGAATAGGCCTGGCATGGGCCAGCACCTTACCACATCTGTTCGCAGCCTTCTCTTTGCGCCTGGCAACCGTCCTGAGCTGCTGAAGAAGTTTCCTCGCAGCGACGCGGATGCCTATGTCATTGATTTCGAGGACGGCACGCCGGAGTCCGAAAAGCAGTCCGCTCGAGAGACTCTCGCTGCCATCGTGCCCTACCTGCGCGAGCAGAAACTGCGGGGCCTGATTTTCGTTCGAACCAACGCGGCATCCTCGCCGCACACCGAGGCGGATCTCGAGGCGGCGCTGCACACCGACATTGACGGTCTGGTGATCCCGAAGCTGGGTGCGGTCGGTGAGCTCCAGCATTTCGGACGGGCGCTGGCGGAGGCAGAACAAAAGCAGCGCCGCCAGTTCAGGTTGATTGGTCTGATCGAATCCATGGCGGGCGTCGTGGCCGCGCCGCAGCTGGCCGCGGGCGACGATCACCTCTGCGCGCTCGCGTTTGGCGGAGAGGATTTCATCTCCGACATTGGCGGTCGCAGGACTCCCGAAGGACTCGAGGTCCTGTATGCGCGTTCGCAGGTCGTCCTGGCCGCCAGGGCAGCAGGCCTCGAAGCCCTCGATCAAGTGGTCGTGGACATCCGGGACGACGAGCAGTTCCGGCGGGATGCGATAGCAGGCCGGAACCTGGGCTATACAGGGAAGATGTGCCTGCTACCCAGGCAGGTGACGCTGGCCAACGACGTTTTTGCGCCGACCGCCGAGGAAGTGGATCGCAGCCGCCGCCTGATTGAAGCCTACGATGCAGGAATTGCAGCCGGCCGTGGCGTGACAGAGTTCGAAGGGCTGATGGTGGATACCCCGCTCCTCAAGCGCGCCCGCGCGATCATTGAAGGAGCCTCCAGAACCGGTCGCAAGTGATCGGTCCGAACCGGGTGCCCCTATTCCTGGTCGTCCGAGGAGCGCTCTCTCTTGCGAGCTGGCGGCGGCCGTCCCTGGGACACCCTCATTTCGGCAAGGGCGTACTCTTCGACGACCAGCAGGCTGGCCAGGCTGGTGGGCAGATCGTAAACCCACCCGACCTTGAGATTTCCAACGTCGAAGCCGTCGATGATCCCCACGGGGCTCTTGAGGATGCGCACCAGCATGACGCGTTTTGTGCTAGCACATTAGACAACGCGATCCTTACGAGCCGCAACTGTCCATTCGTGGCATGTCGGGGACACGACATGATTTATCTTGCTGCGATGCGTGTCGCAAAACCGGACCAGAGTCCAGTCGCTAACGTGACAGTGTGGGCACCAGCGTCAGTGTGGGCTGGGCAGGTGCCGGCGGGGGAACCGAAGGTGGCGCCTCCGGCATATCGCCGTTGTCGGCGCGCAGATAGCGCCACTGGTGCGGTTTGATCGTTGCCAGCAGCTCCTTGCGCGTCTTGACTGTGAGCGGTGTGCCGACGTGAATCTTGCCCATTGCGCCCATCAGTCGTTCGGGCAGGGCACTCGAGAACATTAGAAGCGGCCATGTGAAGTGCGGGCCGTTGAGCTTGCGCAGCCGCCACAGCCACAAGCCAATTCCACCCAGGCGCCAGGCTGTCGGACCCCACCAGCTGTTCTGGCCGGGGCGCAGGTTCATCTTCCAGCACTTCATCATCAGCTGCCACTGAAGCGGCGTGAGCTGGCGCGTCTCCGTGACGCCCTGTTTCTGCTCCATCCGCGTGTCGTGCAGCGGCGTAAAAATCGACGGGATGAAGAACGCAAACAGCCCTCGCCGTTCGACCTCGTAGATCAGGTCGAGTGTGGCAAGGTTGTCCTCGTCTGTTTCCCCGGGGCTGCCAATGATGAGCGTGACGGCCGGGAACCAGTTGTTGCGGTTCAGCACTTCGAGTCCGCGGATGAAGACACTCGGCCAGTCCTCGATGGCGAACGGCACGCCCTTGCTGGGCATGATTTGCTTGGCCATCCGCACCGATCCCGTCTCGAGACCAATCAGCGGCACGAGCGCGCGCTTTTCAGGATGCGTGCTCAGGAGAGGAATCCTGATGGGACTCTTGGGCAGCAGCATGTCCGACAGCTTCTCGATCAGCAGCGGATCGACGACCGCCGGCGCAATCGTGGCGTGGCTCAGCACGTGTTGTTCCACGCCGGGCGTGTTGATGATGTCGGAGTACAGACTCAGCAGCGCCTCGCGGTTGGGAAAGTAGAACGGCGTGTCGGTGTGGACCTGGCCCCAGATGAACATGTCTTCCGTGGCCAGCGAAATCTGCCGGTTCCCCTCGCGAACGTTCGCGCGGACGGCGGACATGATCTTGTCCTTGGGCAGATCAATCTGCGGATTCAGGTCCGGTACGCAGAACTGGCACCGGCGACCACACCCCGTCGTCATCTCGACCACGCCAAATGTCGTGCGCTTGTCGGGGAAGAGGATGCCCTCGCGATCCTTCGGGTGGAGCACGTCAATCTGACGGGGCAGCGCCTCACCCCGGATAGCCTTTTCAAAGACCTCGATGGTCTGCGCGGATTCGCTGCGTCCCTCGACCACGCAGTCCACGCTGAGCTCGTCGTACGCGTTCGTCTGGACGATCTGCCAGCCGCCCGAGCCTCCGACGATGACCTTGAACGTGCTGCGATGCGGGCTCGACTTGATGGTGGCAAACAGCTCGCGCGCGTAGTGGGCGTTGATGGGTTGCTTGGACGACCCGAATATCGAGGTGTACACGCCGGCCGCGAACGTCACACCGAGCGGGTTGTGCGTCGAGACGGCAACGACGCGGGTGCGCGGACCGACGAACTTGTGGAGGTCGGCCGGATAGCAACACGCGATGTCGTCGGGCGAATACTGGCGGAGCAGGGAAATTTCGAGCAGACGGGCGCCGGCGGGCATCATGCGCGCCGAGCCGTCCTCGTTGTGCTCCACGGCCCGCCATTTGGGATACTTGCGGTTGAGGATGCCTTCGAGCCAGATGGGCAGCGATGCCATGCTCATCTGGATGAAATACCCGGCATGATCGATCACTTCGGTCAACGGCGCGGTAATGACGATCAGTTTGCCTTGTTCTGTCAGGACGCTCCCCTGTGGCGTATGCATTGCGCGGGATTATACAAGTTCCCCGAAGAAAACAGGCAATACCGGGCAACCGCGCCGCCGGATTCGAGGACTCGGTCACTTCAGCTTTTTGGATCTGTAGCGGGACGGTAGGCACGCACGGACGGTACGTAGGCCCGCACGGGCGGTGCGTAGGCACGCACAGTACGTAGGCCGGACCTTTAGGTCCGGCATTGGTGTCTCTTCTCAATTCAGCCGACAATATCCCTGGAGACAACGCGTGCGATTCCTTGCTGTCGCGATTCTTGTTGCCGCCCAGGCTGGCGGTGCGAAATACTCGCCGGCCCGCGCGCTTAACGCGTTTCTGCCCATCTCGCAGCCCCCGATGGCTGTCGCTGGCGGGGAAGTCCTGCTGGAAGTGCTGGTGGATGCCAGGGGTGGCATTCGCGACGTCCAGACACTGCGAGCAACGCCGCCTTTTACGACGCTCGTGCTCGACGCGGTGCGCACCTGGAATTTTGCCCCCGCGACACTCGCCAATCCCAACGAGAAGCCGCGCGAAGTCGAGTCGAGCGTGCTCGTGGCCGGCGTGTTCAGGCCACCGGCCATCTATAACCAGCCGGGGTTGGGGGACCCGCCGAAGACGTTGAAGAAGCCATCCGATCGCGTGCCGTTCCCCACCCAGATGACGATGCCCGCCTATCCTCCCCAGGCACTCTTTGATGGCATCGTGCTGCTGGAAGTGGGTGTCACACCGGCCGGGACCGTATCGGAAGCACGCATCATCGGGTCGGGCAGCGGGTTCGAAAAGGTCTCACTCGAAGCTGTGCGCGACTGGCGATTCACGCCGACGAAAAATCCCTCTTACGTCTACGTCATTTTCGGGTTCAGGCAGCCGGTGATCTGACGGGTGCCGGGTGCGAACCCTACGCGATCGCCTCGGCTCATTCGCTACGAAAACCGGCTCAGCAGGCCGGAAAAACGCGGCTCCGGCTTAACGTCTCCGAACGCGGCGTGGGCCCCCCCCATCCCCACGCCCTGTCGCAGGCCTGCGCCGCATTTTTCGTGCGATCTGGACGGCCAGCTTCGACGGTTTTCTTCGCAAACCAGCCACGTCGATCGCGCCGTCTGACAGACGCACCCGGCACAGCACTTTGCACCTGGCACGCGAAGCACCTAGCACAGCACCCGGCACCAGGCACGAGGCATCCGGCACCCAGCACCCGGCACCCAGACACGCACTCGTTCAACGTCCTCTTCCCAAGTCGATCCGAAGAGGCACTGGCGTAATTCAGCGGCAATTCCGTCGGAATCAGTTACTCCGCCCCTGGCATCTATCCTGCACAGCTCGTCCGTGGTGTGCCTGTCGGAGGACCGAATATGAGGACTGGAACTCTTGCTGTTGTTGTCGCCGCACTGTTGGTGCCGGCGACGCTCGATGCGCAATGGAACTGGCCGCGAAGTCAGCGTCAGGTGCCGGCCGGACAGTGTCGCGTCTGGTACGACCGTTTGCCTGCATCACGGCAGCCCGCGCCCATGAGTTGCCGTCAGGCAGAATCGATCGCGCGGCGCGATTCGTCGGCGCGTGTGATCTACGGATCGAACCAGGGACGGACGCCCGAGGCTCAGCGCTATCCGAACTATCCGAATTATCCCAATACGTTCCCGGGGCGGCGCGGCTGGGACGCGGGTCCGGCGTACTCAGTGGGATATACGGACGGCTACGACAAGGGCCGTGAAGATGCCGAGGACAACGACCGGTACGATCCCACGCGGCACGGACGGTTCAAGTCGGCCGATCACGAGTACGAACGCGAGTACGGTTCGAAGGATCAGTACCGAATCGTCTATCGAGATGGTTTCAGGGCAGGCTACGAAGCGGGGTATCGGGACCGGAACGGCCGGCGACGCTGGTGACCACGCGGATGGCGCGGATCTTGGGGATCGACACGGGACGAGGATAACGCGGATCTTGCGGATCGGCACGGGACGCGGATGACGCGGATCTCGCGGATCGGAATGGGACGCGGATTGCGCGGATACAAAAACCAGTCGCGGATGTGCGCCGATACAAAACAGAGCGCGGATTTTCGCGGATAGCGGGAAATGCGGATCCCGGAACCCATCGATCCGCAGCCGTCAAAATCCAGCTGAAGATCCGCGACGATCCGCGTCCCGTGGAAGTTGCCCGCAGGTTGGCGATATTCACGGCTCTTTTTTCTCGAGGGCCTCGAGCTCGTCGATGAACTGCTCGAATTCCGCCTGGTGCTCCGCAACGAACCTCACGTTGTCCAGGTTCACGTTCTTCGGCAGTTCCTTCAGCGTGCCCGACTTCCGCAGGTTCTCAATCATCGTCGCCTGGAGATACGCGCCCATGAATTTGGCGTAGTCGCGGGCCGAAATGCCGGCCGACTTGAACGCGGCGGCCATCATCGGATCCTTTTGAGCTGCCGCGTCGATGTCCGACAGCGACTCGGCGGCGGCCGCGGCGCCCAGAACCCTGACGCTCGCCTCGATCGAGCGTATCTCGTCCTTCAACTTGTCCAGGCGGTCCGACTCGGCGGCCGTGCGATCCGATTTGTCCTCCAACTCCTCGACCTCGGCTTCGAGTTGTTCCAGCCGCTGGAAGCGCGGGTCGTTCTTGATCCCCGTCAGCAGGTTTCGCGTCGCGGCCATCACCTGTTTGAAAGCCGGCATGGTCAGCCGGTACGCCTGGATTTCCTTGAAATCGGCCTCGTTTGACTGCGCGGCCAGCACAGGCGAGAGCGCGACGGAAAGCGCGGCAAAAATTAAGACGCTCAGGAACTTGCGACCGGTCATGGGGACCCCCAAGGCGATTGTAGCCGAGAAGCGGAGGGCGTCAGACAGGGGTGTATCATCCAGACGCCGTGCCTCTCACGCCCGGCACGCGCCTGGGGCGTTACGAGATCCAGTCGCCGCTCGGCAAGGCGTCCGGCTCACGGAGCAGCACATCGACAACGGGGGCTCGCTCTCGCCTGACGAACGATGCTTGCCTACCAGTCGACTCGGGTCGAGGAATCGACGGTAAAAGCGACTGACAGTACGCCCGCTATTTTTTCGGCGGCGGAACCGTTCCGCTCTTGCGGACCGCCTTGTGATCGCCCTCGGCGCCGCGCACCATCAGGTGCGTCACTTTCCCCTGCGCATCCCTGATGAACTCAAAGCCGTTGGGCGTTGCGGTTGACATGAAGTGCGTTTCCGACGTGACGAAAAGCGGCAGCCTGGGCTCGTTGAGCCCCTTGACGAAAAGCAGATCGCCCACAGCGGTCACCACGGCCTCGCGCCCTGGCGCGACCTCGTACACCCCGGCATAGCTGGCAGCCACTTCGGGACGCAATTTGAATCCGGTGGCGCCCGTCAGTCGATCCTGATCGCGCTCGTTTTCGCAGACGTCTTCCAGCAGATCCGTATCGGGCGCCAGCAGCCGCACTGTTTTCACGGTAAACGGCTTGGTGAAGACCTTCGGATCGTCAATCGTGATGTCGTACTCCATGTGGCCGAAGTCGCGACGGCGCATGCGTTCGGTAATGCGGAGCGACTCGGTCTGCGGATGTCCGGCGCTATCGAGCCAGCCCCTGTCGTTGAATCCGGCCGTCGTGACCACGAGCGTGTCGCCTTCCCAGCGCCCGATCGAATACCCGAGCCAGGCTGGATTGGGATCCTTGGGAAGATCGCGGCCATCGGTGTAGACGGTGCGATGCGGGCTGTTGGGAGACTCGTAGAGCATCACGAGGAGCGGTGCGGTATGGACGATCCGGGTGAGGTTGAAAAAATTGTGGAACGGGACGCTCACCGGCATGCACTTGGCCAGTGGACTGTCTTTTCGCGAATCGCGGACACGTTGCAGGAAGAGCTCCTCGGCCCAGGGATGAATGTCCTGGGTTTCGAGGTCCTGGGCAATGTTGAAGCGATAGAGCGGTCCCGCGCCGCGCCAGATCCCGGACAGGTCCGGCTTGCCATCAGCCATCCGCGGCACGGGTGCGTCAAGATTGGCCTTACCGTCCGGCAGGCGCGGGATGCCCGGCGTGGGGTAGTTGAACCACTGCGCGCCCACGGGTGCGGACAACATTGACGCCAAGGCTACCGCCGCTATCGGTCGCAGGGTGAGCTTCATCTGCAGCCTCCGCGCGTGTAAATATTCTGCTGAATCATACCGGGAAAGGTCCCGACTTCATCGCGAAAACGGCCGGCATCTCACTAACGCCGTGGAGGCTGTGTCGCGCCCGGAACGTTCTCTGTCAGGGCAACCATCCATGTCAGGGGAACCGAAACGGGGTTGTAGCAAATCTTGTCGTCGCACGCCTGGTACTCCAGCGTGCCGCTAATCAGCAACTCTTTCTTTCCGCTGAAGACTTTCCTGGCCTCTGCCGTCGCTTCCGGCACCACCTCCATCACCAGCCTGAACGGCTTCTGGTACACAGGCACTCGCTCGTTCAGCGGCACGAAGTGGTAGATCTCCGATGGAGGGTATCGCATCGGCAGGGTGCGCACGTGCGGCTGCGGCGCAATGTTCAGCGTGACGACCCGGTAGGCCGCAGCGCCCGGTGCATACACATGCATGTTCCGTTTCGGCGAGATGTCCATCACAAGCGAAAAGCGGTTGCCGAGAACGACGGTCGCGTCGCTGGGAAAAGCGCGCAGGTCTACATGTTCGGTCGACGCCTGCGTCCCTTGAACGGGGATCGCATCAGCGCCCAGGCGCATCAGAACGTTCGACACGGTGCTCCGTTCCCAGTAGTAGTCTTCGAAGAACCGGGAAGTGACCGTGCCCTGGCGATCGAGGATGAAGGTGCCGGGGAACGCCATGCCCCTGAACCGCTCGGAGGCCTGGGTCACCGTGACGTATCGTTGGAGATCCGCGAGGACGGCGGCGTCCTTGCCGTTAGGTCCCAGTGCTTCCTCAGCGACCGTATTCAGGATGCCGTACTGCTTGATGGTTGCCGATGTGGCATCGGAAAGCAGGGGATAACT
>DATBJG010000046.1:0-7778 GCA_036556585.1 Vicinamibacterales bacterium | reverse complement strand
ACCGGGTTGGACGGACCTCTAGTGTATCGGTTGTCGCGCCAGCGGCAGCGCCGAGTAGCTACGTCCGGAAGGGAGAAACGCTGAAGGCATCTAAGCGTGAAACCCTCCACAAGATGAGATCTCCCAGGGAGCAATCCCTCTAAAGGCTCCTGGTAGACGACCAGGTTGATAGGCCAGGTGTGGAAGCGCAGCGATGCGTTAAGCTAACTGGTACTAATGAGCCGTGCGGCTTGACCATAACTCTCTTCTTTCACGTTGAGAGAGAAGAGCTACCGTTTGCAGGGTATTCAGTTGTTCGCGCCGTCAGGCGCAGGCAAGCACTGTTCTTTGAACGATTCGAACGGACCGAATGGTCCGAACGAATCAAAAAGGATTGTTCGGGACGACTCGCAGAGCGATGCGGTGCGGCTGAGAGCCGCGCTCCGCGATGCGAGACCCCGGACAGCCAGTTTCCCGGTGGTCATAGGGGCAGGGTCACACCCGTTCCCATTCCGAACACGGAAGTTAAGCCTGCCACCGCCGATGGTACTGCATGCGCAGGTGTGTGGGAGAGTAGGTCGCTGCCGGGATTATTTTCAATGAAGGCCCGTCTCAGTTCTGAGGCGGGCCTTTTGCACTTCCGCGCGTCTCGGTTTGCTCATCCCGCGCGGTCCAGCTATTCTGGACCGCAGGACACCGGCGGGGACCCCCACTCGAACCGGAGCCTGATGGGCATTCATGAGGATCCTGAAGCTGGTCATCTGGGATCTGGACGAGACGATCCTGACCGGCGTCTTGGAGGAGGGCAGCGAAAGCGTCCATCCTGCGGCGCAGGATGTCATGAACCTGTTGCACGCGCGAGGCACGATCCAAGCGCTCGCCACACACAACCAGCCTGAAATTCTGCGGCCGGCAATCGAGAAATTTCAATGGACCGGTCTGTTTGCGCAAGTCGAGGCAGACCTCGGATCCAAGGCCAGCATGGTCGGTCGGATCCTCGACACACTCTCCGTGAGCGCGCTGGATACCGTGTTTGTCGACAGCGACCAGTTCGAACGCGACTCCATCGCCTTCCAGGTGCCTGGGATCTCGGGGTGGTCGGTTCCACAGCTTCGCGCCTATCTCGAGGAGAACCCGACAACGGTTACCGAGGAAGGCGCCAAGCGTCCCAAGATGTATCTCGAAGACCAAGCGCGCCTCCGCGACGAGCAATCGTCTCCTGACTACGAGGACTTTCTGCGACGCTGTGACATTCGGGTCACAGTGCGTCCCTTCGCGTCACGCGATCGCGATCGGGCAAAGGAGCTGTTGACGCGCACGCATCGAATGAATCTGGGTGTGTTGTCGCTGCAGGAAGCCTTGGACCGGCTCGAGCAGGAAGAGCACCCGGCTTTTATCGCCGAAGTCACCGATCGATACGGCGATCTCGGCCGCTGCGCAGTCGCACACTTCAAGCGGGATGCGCTTGACGAAGCAGACATCGAAAGCCTGGCCATTTCATGCCGGACGCGGGCGCGCGGGTTGTCGTTGTCGCTGCTTGTTGCGCTCCTTCGCCACCCGATGAACCGATTTCGGCTCGTGCGATGCCGTTACGTCTTCAATGGTTTGAACCGCCCGCTCCGCATGTTGTTGATGGCAGCGGGTTTCACGAGCCAGCCCGGCACAGACGCGTTGGCGGTGAGCGCTGAGCAGCTTGCCGAAACGAAGCTTCCCGATTGGGTGCACGTCTCGTATCCCACTCCCTATGAAACGTGAGTGACAACAACCACCCCTCCGGCGACCTGCTCAGTCGTGACGAGCTGGTCGCGAAAATTCTTGGCGTCGTTGTCCAGACGCTCGACGTTGGCGGCCCGGTGGAGCCCGACACCGCGCTCTTCTATAGCGGTGGCCGGTTCGATTCCTTCGCGGTGCTCCAACTGGTCTTGCGACTCGAGCAGACGTTTGGAATCAGCATCCCGGACGAGGATTTGGATCGAGACAGGTTCGGTTCAGTTCAGAAGCTCGCGGCGTACCTCCACGATCGCCTCCGATCGATTCCGCCCGTGTAGCGCCATGACGATATGAGCCGCGAACTGACGGTCAGCCTACTCAACATCGATCAGGCGGCGCTGACAGTTAGCGTGCTCGAACCGCTGGCCGCCTACTCGAAGATTGACTGGGCGCTTCACGTGGTTCTCGTGGACAACGGTTCACGCACCGATGAATTGGCGGGCCTTCACAACTGGGTCGCGGCAAACAGGGACCGCTTTGCAAGCGTCCTCTTCATTGCATCATCAAAGAACCTCGGCGTCACGGGCGGACGCAATCTGGCGTTCCAACTGAGCTCGACTGATCGACTGTTGATCCTGGACAACGATTTGGTCCTGCCGGCGGACTCGACGTGGCTGCGGGAGCTCGCGCACACGATGGATCGCGACGCACAGGCGGGCATCGTTGCACCGATGCTGGTCTTTGCCGATCGGCCTGACACCGTGCAATCAACCGGAATCGGCCTGACCTCAAAGGGGCGTGTCGGCTATCTGAACCGGAACCGCGACGTCGCGACCGTTGCCCCGGATGTCGTCGAAGTGGTGGCGGCGCCCGCTGCGTGTTGGCTCGTGCGGCGCGAGGCGCAGCAGGCCGTCGGATTGCTCTCCGACGCGTACTACCCGATGCAATACGAGGACGTCGATCTCTGTCTCCGGCTCCGATTGGCGGGCTGGAAAACTCTCTGCAACCCCCGCGTACGGATCGCACACATTGAAAACGTGACGACGCGGAACCTGAAAGAGCATCCGTACGCCAGAACAGCGGCACGCCAGTGGATGACGTTCACTGAGAAATGGTCCGAGGTGCTGCCGCAGGTGGCAACGATTCCCGAGGACGACATCTCCTGGTGACTGCGCGTGGGCGACTTTGAAGCGATGCCGGTCGCCGAGACGGATGTCCCACGAGACGACCGCGATATCGATCGGATACTCGCGCTCAATCTTGCCGAGTACGGACCCGCCTCGCCGCGGCCCTCCACGGATGTGATTGCGACACGTGCCGACTTCGCCTGGCGGTGCGACGAGAATCCCGCTGGCCGGGCAGTGATCCCGGTGATTCGCGATGCCCAGGGAGAGGTGTCTGGTTTCATCTGGCTGATTCCTCTCCGAGTTCGGGTCAAAGGACACGACTACCGTGCGGCGACGGGCGCGAACCTCCTCATCGAGCCGGCAAGTCGGGGCACGTTCGGTTTGGTGAAACTGCTGCGAGGATTTGATCGGGCGCTGAAAGACGGCCACGTGCCGCTCCATTTCAGCTTCGTGGCCGAGGACACGTATCAGCGTCTGAGAGCGGAAGACGCCTCCAGAGCGTATACGGTGCCGCTCCTTGTCAAACCTCTCGAGATCGCGCCGCCGCTCAAGCTCTTCGTCCCCTTGGTGTTCTTCCGGACGCCTTTTCGCCGGCCGACCGCGGACATACGCGTCGAGCGCGTCGACCGATTCGACGAAAGGTTCGACGAGTTCTGGCGGCAGGTCCGAGATAGGTACCGTGCGGCGGTGGTCAGGGATCGTGCCTTCCTGTCATGGCGATTCGCTCCCATTGGCGGCCGCCGCTACGACGTTCTCGTGGCCTGGTCCAAGGAGCGGATGTTGGGTTACGTCGTGATCCGATGTGCGAACGTTCGTGGCAAGGACACTGGCTTGGTTCTCGACATGTTGCTGCTCGACGACGGCGACGGCCAAGAGGCGGGACGTTGTCTCGTGGAGCACGCGGAGCTGCTCTTTCGACAGAGGCGGATGTGGTCAATGGTGTCGCTGGTGGCGCCGCATACCGTCGAGTACAAAGCACTGGTGCGCAGTGGGTGCAGGAATCTGACACGGGTCAGCCCACGCCCGTTCCGCTTTGCGTTTTTCGTGCATCACACGGATGAGGAGCAGTTGGCCTCACTGGCCACCGGGGATTGGTTCGTCACATTTGCGGATTTCGAGTCTCTCTGAGGCGACGAGAGGACAGCGAGCGCCGCGATGGTCATCGACATCAGGAAGCTCCCCGACCTGTCCATCCTCGACTACGACCTGTGCATCATCGGCGCCGGGCCCGCTGGGCTGACGCTCGCGACCGAGCTGCGTCGGCTGCCAATTCGGATCTGTCTGCTGGAAAGTGGAAGCATCGAGCCTGATGCTGATTCAGCGCGACTCGCCGAGGCGACCGCCGTCGAGAGCGACTTCGCGCCGCCGAGCGGGGCCCAGCGGCGCCAGTTTGGTGGAGCCGCTAACGGCTGGATCGTCCCGATACCCCGTCGCGGACACGGTGTCCGCTACCTGCCGCTTAGCGACATCGACTTCGAGGAGCGCCCTTGGATCCCGGACAGCGGCTGGCCCTTTTCGCGCGACAAACTGGACTATGGGCGCGCCCAGGAAGTCTGCGGACTCCGCCCACTGCCCTTCGATACAACAGAGTGGGAGCGTCAAGACGCCGAACGCCTTCCGCTCGATCCGTCGAGCGTGGTCACCCAGGTGGAACGGATTGGCATGCGAGACCCGTTCACACGCCGCGCGCGGCGGACCCTCGAGCAGGCACAGAACGTCTGGGCGTATCTTCACGCTGTCGTCACCTCGCTCGAGCCAAGCGAAAACGCGAGTCGCGTCGAAGCGGTCCGCGTCGCGTGTTTGAACGGCCAACGGTACACCGTCCGCGCGCGGGTGTTCGTGCTCGCCGCCGGCGGGATCGAAAACGCGCGCCTGCTGCTGTTGTCGTCCGGAGCGGGGTCCCTGGGCATCGGCAACGAGCACGATACCGTCGGCCGCTATTACATCGATCACGTGCGGTTGAGTGCAGGCGTGTTCAGGCCCGCTGATCGCACGCTGTTCACACGGGCCGCGTTGTATGACATCCGTGCGGTCGGAGACTCGCTGGTGCTTGGGAGGCTCGCGCTGAATGAGACGCTGCTCCGGAACCAGCAGTTGCTGCACAGTGCCGTCCAGCTCATCCCGAAGCCTCCGGCTCCCGTCCGCCGCTCGGTCGAAGCCATTCGGGAGATCGGCGAGGCCATGCGGACACGCGGTGTGCGCGGTCTTCAAGTACGGCTCGCCCCCCTTCTTCCAGGCGTCCGCTACATCATCTCCACTGCGCCGCGGCTCGCCATCGCGCAGCGTTCCTGGCGCCCCGCGATTGAGGCGGGATGGTCTGGCATCCCGAAGGCGCGCGAGTGCTTTGACCATTTCGAGCTGCAGCAGCAGGTCGAGCTCGCGCCACACTCCGCGAATCGGGTATCGCTGTCGCGCACGGCAACCGACCCGCTGGGGTTGCCGCTGGCTGAATTCCATTGGCGGTGGACGGAACTCGATCGCAGCAGCCAGCGGCGTTCAGCCCGTGTCTATGCCGATGCCTTGATCCAGGCGGGTCTGGGTACTGTCGATCTGCCAGAGGAGCCGATCATTCAGCAGCCAGCGGGGGCGTTCCATCCGATGGGCACGACGCGGATGCACGATGATGCGCGCCGAGGTGTGACTGATGCGAACGCGCGTGTACACAGCATGCGCAATCTCTACATCGCCGGCAGTTCGCTTTTTCCGACGGGTGGATACGCGAATCCGACGCTGACGATCATCGCGCTGACCATTCGTTTGGCGAACCACCTTGCGGAGACCGCATTTCGGCCGCTCGCCGTTCGTTGAACAGCGTGTGTCCTGTTAGCCCCTCTGGTACAGGCACGTTCAACGCGTGAAGTACCGTGGGTGCGATGTCGAGGACGTGCGCCTTCTGGGTCGCCTGGCCAGATTGGATGCCGAGCCCCGACACCCATAGGCACGAATTCGGCGTGTGTTCTCCCGAGCGGGGCATATCCGGATGAAACACCGGCACCTGAACCAATCCCGTTCGAGGAGAGGTGCACGACTCGAGGAGACCAAGGTCGCCTCGAAATAGCACCATCAGATCTGGGACATCCTGATGATGCTCGGGACCGAACGCGTCGATAGCCGTTTTGACGGCGGTCACGATCGGCTCACCACTCGTCGGATCTTTTAGCGCCAGCAATTCCTCACGCAGTTCCCCGACCAACGACTGTTGCTCGTCTCCTGGACACACTCGGCCGAACGGCTCCCGCCCCTTGAGATTCAACCGGATGGCTCCGCAGCGGTTGTTACGCAGCGCGACCGCGCGCGTTGCCGGCGACTCGAGCGGATCGATCAACGCTCCGGAACGCGCTTGAAGGTGTTTCAAGAGCTTGATATCGGCGACTTCCCTCAACACCGGCTGGAGCGGCCTCGGCGCATAGCTCAACGTCCGCTTCAATCGACGAACCCAGGATGCTCCAGTTCCGGGGCTCGATCCAAGTCCGAGGCGGACGAGCACCTCGGGAAGCAGTTGCGGGCCGCCCGTGTTGGGGCCCATCCCGTGGCTGGCAATGATCAGCACCACCGCATTCGGTCCGGCCGCCTCGATAACCTCGGCGAGCCCGCTGTCGATCGCCGCGTAGACGGAACGAATCGCATTCCGCAATTTGGCTGGTGCAGCGGGATCATGCCAAGGGTGTCGCAGATCGAGGAAGTGCCAGAACTGATGGCCGACGCAGTGAGACTCGCTGTACGTGCCGACGAACAGGTCCCAGGTTTCTCGCGCCAGCAGATCGAGTAGAAGCCTGGTCTTTCGTTCCGCTCCCGCAAGAAGCCCGTCGAGAAGACGTTCGTAACCAGATTCTGTGCAGCGATGACGATCGCAGGAATTGATCGGATGGTCGCCATGTCGCCCGCGAAGTTCCCCCAGCAACTCCGGTGGCTTGCTCGCGATCTCAAACGTCCGATCGTGCAAGCCCCATTCGAACAGCTGAATCCCATTGAAATTCGGGACGGGCACCGCCTGCACGGGATCGACAACCGCGACTCGGTGTCCCGCCGCGCTGACAGCGCTCCAAAAGAAGTCGTGGGGGTCGATTTCCTCGGGGCGAATGGGCCGAACGCGAGCCTCGCCGGTGTGTAGTTGGCGGGGGTGGTAGTAGAGCGGCTTCTTCCCGCACGAGATGCCAGTAGTAATCTCGGGCCAGATGGCGCCGGGCAGCGTTTCGAGCGAATTGCCTAGCGAGTATGCACGCCCAGATCGTGACAGACGGGCAATGGTTGGAAGATGCCCTTCAGCCGCCCAGCGATTCAGGAGAGACGTTTCAGCGGCGTCGAGTCCAAGAACGATCACGCGCGCAGGCATTCAGTGCCGGCCATCGTACAGCACCGCCTGCCGGAGAGGCCCTCCGGAGCAGCAGGTTCCGGCATTCGGGTCTTTTGTGTACATTGGAGGACTCATCGGATTCTGACCACATATGAAAATCTGTTGCATCGGAGCGGGCTACGTGGGTGGCCCAACAATGGCCGTCATCGCAGATCGCTGTCCCGACATTCCCGTGACTGTCGTGGACATGAACGCCGCCCGCGTCGAAGCTTGGAATTCCAACCACCTGCCGGTTTATGAGCCGGGCCTCGACGAGGTGGTCAGACGGGCGCGCGGCCGGAACCTGTTCTTCACTTGCGACATCGACGAAAGCATCGCGGACGCGGACGTCATCTTTGTCAGCGTCAACACGCCAACAAAGACCTACGGCGTGGGAGCCGGTATGGCCGCCGACCTCTCGCACATCGAGCTCTGTGCACGCCGCATCGCCCAAGCGGCTCGGGGAAACAAGACCGTCGTAGAGAAGTCCACGCTGCCGGTGCGGACTGCTGAATCGTTGAGGCGGGTGCTTCACGCCAACAGCAATGGCCTGCAGTTCGAGGTGCTCTCCAATCCGGAGTTCTTAGCCGAGGGGACGGCGATATCCGATCTCGAGAGGCCGGACCGTG
>DATBJG010000045.1:0-14325 GCA_036556585.1 Vicinamibacterales bacterium | reverse complement strand
CGCGACAACAACGAAGCCGAGCGCGAAGCCAGGGTCGCGACCATCCTCGCGCGCCTGGAACGCGCCAAGAAGCCCATCGCCAAGGCACCAGCCGTGCCGGCAAGATCTCAGGCTCCGGTGCGCAAGCCCAGGCGGGTGACGGGCAAAAGGCGGTCCTAGTCAACGCCACAGGGCGTGCGGACCGGCGCCAACCTTTCGCGCCTTCCAGTCGTCCAAGCTGATCGGGAAGCGTGTTCTCGGTAACCAAGGGCATGGGCTTGCGTTATGTCCTCGGTTACCTTTACAAAGACGTCCATGAGCAAACCACCCGATCTCGTCCAGGGAACGCTGGACCTCCTGCTCCTGAAAATCATCGCGCTCGAACCGCAGCACGGCTGGGCGATCAGCCAACGGCTCACGCAGGTGTCCAACGAGGAACTCCAGGTGAGCGAAGGCTCGCTGTATCCCGCGCTCCATAAGCTGGAACTCTCGGGCTGGATCACTTCTGAATGGAAGACGAGCGACCTTGGAAGGCGCGCGAAGTTCTACTCCCTGACGCGCGCCGGCCGCCGCCGGCTCGATCAGGAGGCGGACGAGTGGCGCCGTCTCTCCTCGGCCATCACACGGATCCTGCAATTGAAGGAGATCTGACCCATGACCTGGCTCCGCTGGGTGTACGCCTTTCGAGCGCGAATCCACACGCTCGTCCAGCCCCGGCGCGCAGACGACGACCTGCGCGATGAGCTGGCGTTTCACCTGGCAATGCAGACCAGGGCGAATACCGAACACGGGATGAGCGGCCCCGAAGCGGAACGGCGCGCGCGAATGGCGCTTGGCGGTGTGGAGCAGGCGAAAGAGCGCAGCCGCGACGTGCGGTTCTTCCTCCGCAGCGCTCCGCGTAGACTGGCGTTCTCACCTGGTGCAGGTAACGCAGACCGAATGGTCCGAACGATCTGACTGTTATTCGGTTCGCGTTGTGATGGCGGGGTCGATCGCGGCCGCACGAAGCGCCGGCACAAGGCTGCCAGTCACCGCCAGAATGAGGGCCAGTACTGCAGCCGGCATGTAGACCGCTGGATCCGCCGGCTCGACGCCGAAGAGCAGCGCCCCCAGACCGCGTGCCCCGAGGTATGCCAGTGGCAGTCCCACGACGATCCCCGCAACGCCAAGCAGCACTCCCTGCCGCAGGAACATTCCGAGAATGGCGGGGCGCATCGCACCAAGGGCGACGCGCACGCCAATCTCGTGCGTGCGAGAGGACACCGTAAACGAGAGCAGGCCGTGAATTCCCACCGCGGCCAGCGTGAACGCGATCCCGGCGAAGATCATCAGCACCGTCAGCTGGTCGCGACGCGGCGCAATCTCGCTCGCGATGATGTCCGCGAGCGGCTGGACGTTGGAAATCGCCTGTTCCGGATCGACGTCCTGAATGATCCGGCGGACGGCGGCAGCGAGGGCCAACGGCTCACCTGCCGTCCGTATCACGAGGTCTCGGGGCGCATAGTAAGTCGAGGCGTTCGCGAGCTGGTCGGACGGGAAGTAAATCTGTGATGATTCGGATCCTTCGAGCCTCCGCACCGCAACGTTCCCGACAACGCCCGCGACCGCACGCTCGCCGAAGACGATCACGCGCCGGCCAATCGGATCTTCGCCCGGCCACAGGCGATCGGCCAGCGATTGGCTGATGACCGCCACCGGGGGAGAGGACCCGTCGTCTCGCTCGTCGATCGGCCGTCCACGCCGCACCGGAATCCCGAGCGTCGCGAAGTACTGGGGCGTCACAAAGTGCACGACGGCTCCTGGGGCTTCGAGCGGGTTGTCCACCACGCCCGGCGCGACCACTTGAAACCGGCCACTGAACCGCTCCATCGGGTGATAGCTGACGTAAGCGGCAGAACTGACGCCGGGCAGCGCCCGGACGCCGGTGAGAATCCGGGTGTAGAAACCGCGGCGTGTGACCTCATCGCTGTATCGCGGCATTGGCAGCGCTGTCCTCATCGTCAGCACTCCCTGGGCACGAAATCCGGGATCGATGGCCTGCACGCGCCACAGCGCCTTGAGAAGCAGCCCCGCGCCAACGAGCAGGATGACGCAGCCGGCGATTTCGGCCAGGACGAGGCCGCCGCGCAGGCGATCCGTCCTGCCGCCGTCCCCTGAGCGCGAACGCAGCGTCGTCAGGTCGGGCTTCCTGCAGGATCGGAGCGCCGGTCCCACACCCGAGACGATGCTCGTCAGGAGCGTGACGAGTGCGGCAAACGCAAAGACGCGAAGGTTGACGTCCGGCGTTCCACCGACGGGCATCCCGTTTGGCGTGAGACGGGCCAGAAGGGGAGTGGCGGTCATTGACAACAGGCCGCCGACCACGCCGCCAATGGCGGCAAGTACCACGCTTTCGGTGATCAACTGTCGCAACAGGCGGCCCTGGCTGGCGCCTGCCGCAACGCGCACCGCAATTTCCGGCCTGCGCACGACTGCGCGAGCGAACAGCAGATTCGCCAGGTTCATGCACGCGATCAGCATCAGACAGACCGCGGCGGCAAACACCCCGACAATCAGCAGTCGTGCCTGCGGCGACAGGAGATCCCGCAGGCCGCCGACGGCCGCACCCGACTTCTCGTTGTCGGCCGGGTAGGCGCGTTGAAGCCGCTTGCCGATCCCTTCGATCTCCTGACGGGCGTGATCCAAAGACCGGCCCGCAGCCAAGCGTCCCACCGCCAGCAGGATATGGTTGCTGCGGTTTGCCATGAGGCCGGGCACCGAGAGGCGCAGCGGTCTCCAGATGGCAGTCTCGGCCCTGGGAAACACAAAGCCAGGAGGCATGACGCCCACGACCGTGTACGCCTGATGATCGAGGCTCAGCGTTGTTCCGACGGCACTGGCCGCGTCACCGAAGAGCGTGAGCGCGAGCGCGTTGCTGAGCAGAACGACCCTCGCTCCGTCGGTCCCTGCTTCTTCGGCCGAGAACAGACGCCCCGCAGCAGGCTGAACACCCAGCGTTCGAAAGAGATTGGGTTCGACGAGCGTGCTGTCGAGACGGACGGGTGTGCCCTGACCGGAGAGGTTGACCGGCAGACTCGCTGCGAGATAGGCGTCCATCGAGGCAAAGCTCCTGCTCGCGGCACGCCAGTCCACAAAATTCGGCGGTGAGATCAACTCGAACGAGGCGCCGTCCGCCAGATCGGTCTGGTGCAGTTGAACGAGCTGCTCCGAATGCGCGAACGGCAGCGGCCGCAGCAGCACGTGGTCGAGGAGGGTAAACGTCGAGGTTACCGCGGCGACTCCAAGCGCCATGACGAGCGTGGCGGTCAGCGTAAATCCGGGTGAACGACGCAGGACCCGAAGCCCGTACCGGACGTCCTGCAGGGCGGACTCGAGCGGTTGCACCCTCCAGGCTTCGCCGGATGCTTCGCGAATCAACGTGCGGTTGCCGAACTGCCGCCGCGCGCTGTCGGCGGCCTCCGTTGGGAACATGCCCCGTTCAACACGTGCGTCCACTTCCATCTGCAGGTGCGACTCGATCTCCGCGCGCAGATCCTCATCGAGAGCCCGGCGTCGGAACACCGCTCGAAGTCTGGGCCACCATTCGCGCATGGCGGTCACCGTGCCGGCGCGAGAATCCGGGCCATGGCCTCGACAAAGCGTTCCCACTTCGAGGTGGCCACGACGAGCTGCTTCCGACCTTTGGGCGTGAGACGGTAGTACTTGGCCCGGCGTGCGTTGGGCGAGGTTTTCCACTGGCCCGCAATCCACCCGCGCTGAAGCAGCCGCTGGAGCGCGGGGTAGAGCGATCCGTTATCGACGACAAATGCATCGTCGGATTCGCGTGTCAGGAATTGCGAGATGCCGTACGCGTGGTTGGGCCCGAGCGCCAGGCTGCGCAGGATGAGGACCTCGAGGGTTCCCTGCAGGAATTCGAGGCGGTCAGATGGTTCGTCTACAGTAGACATACTATCTGTATAGCGTCTACCGCACTGGTTGTCAAGGAGACAGCCGGCCAACGCCGGGCGTCACTCCGGTCCGTATCTTTCCTTGCAATAAACACCTCTTTGACGAAGGTGCCGTCGGTCCTGAACACCTGCAGCCGATTGTTCGTACGGTCCGCCACGTAAACCAGGTCGTCGTTGGTGACCAGGATGCTGTGCACGGGATTTGTTGAAGCCTTCTGGTGGCGATCCCTGAATAAGCTGCGCGCGAGCCGGGAATTTCAGGCCATCATCCGGTTTCTTGCCATACGCGCCCCAATGACGCTTGTACGCGCGCCTTCTCGCCGTCGGGAATGGTATCGGGACGATGGAACACCCAGAGGTTGTCGTGCGAATCGACGGCGACGCCGCCGACCTGTCCGCTGACCCACTTGTTGGGCAGGGTTTCGGACCACAGAGGATCGGGCTCGAACAATGGCACCTGCTGACGATTCTCCTGCGCGCCTACTGCCTGCGACAGCCAAGCCGCGGCTGCGCCAATTGCGATCACCAGAACCCACGCTCCCACAGTTCGCATCGTCGGTCCGAGCGGGCGTTTCATCTGAGTCTCCTTGAAGGACGGCCGCATCTTGCCACATTCCGTTTCGGATGCGCACGTCGATGTCGATTCCGGTCGAACCCCGCTCCAACCCCAGGAACCCGCGGGGACATCAGACGACCCCACCTCGTAAGGTCGCACGGTCAAGATGGACCTGACGCTGATAGAGGAACAACGGAAGGCCGAGCGACACACCAACCAGGCATGTCGCGACGATGGGGACCCAGCGGTGGGGGAGACTGATACGCTTTCCCTCGACGAAGACGAAGCCGCTCAATGCGACTGCTGACAGCACGACATCGAGACCGAAGAAGGTGCTGACGCCATTCGCGAAGAGATCTCGCACGAACAGGTGGGGATCGAGCCCATTGGAGATCAGCCACGGCCAGAACGCGGAATTCGGGATGACGAGTCCGAGGAGTGCGAGGCCGAGGTAGAACACGCGACTATTCATCGATGCACCTCGCGAGCATTCGTTTCTGGTTTGGGTTTCACGGCCATGAAGGGCACCGCCCGGTGCAGGAAGGGCCATTATTTCACCACGGCGGCCTCTATTGGCTGGCGATTGCCGCCCAGCCGGG
The DNA here is from genome assembly GCA_036556585.1 of Vicinamibacterales bacterium. GTDB lineage: Bacteria > Acidobacteriota > Vicinamibacteria > Vicinamibacterales > JAMQPK01 > DATBJG01. The sequence goes on along the minus strand of DATBJG010000045.1, from coordinate 9,244 downwards.
CTAGTGCTGGCGACGCACTCGTTGACATGGCAGCCCGGAGTCTGGCCAAATTGCGCCGTTTCCCCGTGTCCGGTCGAGGCGACCGGATGTGCCTTGCTATCCGACTGGAAGAAGGAGCGACACCATGTGGTTTTTCGGCAAGCCCTTCACGCGCGCGATTGCCGCAGTCTGGTTTGTGAGTTGCGCGGTCGCCGTTCCGCTGACGGCGCAAAAGGTCGAACATCCGCTCGATCCGCTGAGCTTTCAGGAGTATTGGGCGGTCCTCGAAACGCTGCGGGATGCCGGGCGCCTGAACGAGGAGACCCGTTTTTCGATCGTCAACCTGCGCCAGCCGCCCAAAGACCTGGTCTGGAGTTGGTCGCCGGGGACCGAATCTCCCCGCGAAGCATTTGCGGTTGTGCGGCAGGGGGCCGAGGCGTTCGAAGCGGTCGTCGACCTCAAGCAACGCCGGGTCGTCTCCTGGACGAAGCTCGATGGGGTTCAACCCAACTGGCTCGAGGAAGAATTCGGGGCCATGGACAAGGAAGTGAAGAAACACCCCGACTTCATCACCGCGATGAAGAAGCGGGGCATGACCGATTTCACGTTCCTCGATTGCATGGCGATCCCTCCGGGTCATTTCGGGGGAGACGAAGAGCGGGGCCGGCGCATTGCACATGTCCAGTGCAGGGACAGCAGGGGAGTGCGCAACACGTGGACGCGCGAGATTGGTGGCCTGACGGCGGTCGTGGACCTGAACGCCAGGAAGGTGCTTCGGATTGTCGATGAGGGCGCGACTCCCGTCGCCAAAGCCGTGGCCGACTACGACCCGGCGTCCCTGCCCCCGGTGCGTGAGGTTCGCAGCCCAATCCGGATCGATCAGCCGCTCGGCCCGGGTTTCCAGCTGCAGGGCCACCTCGTGGAATGGCAGAGGTGGCGATTTCACGTGCGATCCGATCATCGCGTGGGCACGATCGTGTCAACGGTGACCTACAACGACGAGGGGCGACGCCGTCGGATTCTGTACGAAGGGCACCTCTCCGAGATGTTCGTGCCCTACATGGACCCATCGTTTGATTGGCGCCGGCGCAATTACTTCGACGTCGGCGAATTCAACTCCGGAGGTTTCTCGAAGCCGCTCATTCGCGGTATCGATTGTCCCGAGCATGCTGTTTACGTGGATGGACTGATCTCGGTCGACACAGGACGTCCCAAGTCGGTTTCCAGCCTCATCTGCCTGTTCGAGCGCGAGACCGGCGACATGGCCTGGCGCCACTCGGCCGAGGAACCCGAAAGCCGGCGCAAGCGCGACCTGGTGGTGCGAAGCGCGGCCGTCCTGGGCAACTATGATTACGTGTTCGATTGGAGTTTTCAGCAGGACGGCGTCATACGCGTGTCTGTCGGCGCGACCGGAATTGCGCAGGTCAAATCGACGGTTGCGGCGACAGCCGACGATCCCCCGTCACCGCTCGCCACCGACGGTTCCGGGACGTCGGAGGTGCGCGCGGACGCTTACGGCCGGTTCGTGGATCGGAATGTCATCGCGGTGAATCACGACCACTATCTCAACTTCCGGATCGATCTCGATGTGGACGGGATGGCGAACAGCTTCGTTGCCGATCGGTTCGTCACGAAGGTTCTTCCGCCGGATAATCCGCGCCGCAGCATCTGGGTGCGCGAACCGGCGCCTGCCCGCACGGAACGCGATGGAATGCTGCACATGAACATGGAGCGACCGGCGCTATGGCGGGTGACCAGTGCCAGGGAGAAGAACCACGTCGGGTATCCGACGAGCTACCAGCTCATGCCTGGCATGAACGCGACAACCCTTCTGACGCCCGATGACTACACCCGACGCCGCGCGGGCTTCATCGATCATCATCTGTGGGTAACGCCGTATCGTTACGAAGAGCGCTACGCTGGGGGCGACTATCCGACGCTCAGCACGGCGGGACAGGGGTTGCCGGCGTGGACTCACGCAAATCGGCCAATCGAACAGACCGACATCGTGCTGTGGTACACGATCGGCATGCACCATATGGTCCGCGCCGAGGATTGGCCGGTGATGCCGGTCGTCTGGCACAGTTTCGAGCTGCGTCCCTTCGATTTCTTCGATCGCAATCCGGCGTTGGATCTGCCGCGCTGAGTTCGGCCTGCAAGGAACCGCCGACGGCTTCGTCTACGTCCTGCTGGGCGGAGCTTGTCTCACTTCGTTTGCATGTGCTGACCGAGCAGCTCGAACCAGTTGAGCACGATCTCGATCTCCTGAACGCCCATTGGGCCGGACCGGGCCGCAGATGCCGGTGTCACGCTCAGGAACCTGCGGCCGTCGCGGGTGACGTCGTACGGTCTGTTGGTGCCCAGCTCGATGATGGGCAATCCTCCTGCAACGACCGTAACCGGGTTTCCGGCCGAGAAGCTCGGCGACGTGGTGACACGCACCGCCACCTGTTCGTTCGCTCCGACCCGGAACGAGAGACCCTCGTCGCCGGGCAGCCACACGGGATGATGACCGTTGGTCGTTGAGACCTGATACTGCGCCCCAGAGGGAAAGGCAGCCAGATAAATGTTTGCCGTGCTGCTCGTACGCAGCGTAAAAGCGATCCATCGTCCGTCTGGTGAGAACTCCGAATTGAACGGCGCCGTTGACTTGGAGTCGCCGAACCGCGCGGCTTTTTTGTCGCGCATCGAAAACGTCCACAGCGACACGCCGGAAGGTGCCACCTCGCTATAGGAGAACTGGTCGCCGGCAGGCGAAAACGACTCGGCCACGTGCGAAGCCCCTTTTTCTGTGCTCGTCAGCCGTTCAGCCAGCCCGCTGCCGTCGGCGAGCTGCCAGAAAAGTCCCAGGTCACCGTCGCGATCCGACTGAAACACCACACGTCGGCCGTCGGCCGACCAGATGGGAAATCGATTTTTGCCTCCGAAGGTGAGCTTTCGAGGCGGACTGCCGCCAGATAGGTCGTAGATCCAGACGCCTGCCTCTTTGCCGTCGTCGGTGTCGAACACCAATTGGCGGCCGCTTGGCGAAAGGCGAACCCCCACGTACGCGCTCTGCGGTAATGGAAGTGTCTCGGAATTGCCGCTGCGGTCGACCGATACGATCTCGCGTTGACCGAACGCTCCGGATGCCGATCCCGGTACGAATATCAGGGCGCCGGTGGAGGAGACACTGTAATTCGCCGAACCCGAACCGATCGTGCTGGCGCTTCGCCTCACGCCTTCCACGACCGGGACGGCCGCACCTGTTGTCACCAATCGCTGGGGATCAAAGGGCACAGCGAACAATATTCCGCCAACCGCGTAGACGATGTGGCCGGTCGGGAGATAGCGTGCGTGGCTTCCACCTTCGACGATCGTCGTTCGCTTGCCCGAGTCGAGGGCCTGTGCCACCACGCGCGCCGTGTCCCAGCGGGCCTGGACGACCGGCATGAGCGCCGAGGCCAGCGTGAAGAGCACGGCATGGTTGCCGGGCAGCATTTGGGGCTCCGACGCAAGCTCGTTGTGCTCGACCTTGACGATCTGTTCGGGAGGACCGCCGTTTGCCGGGACACGCAAAATGCCGCCGGAACCCTGACCGAACACAATAAAGTCGTCGCTCCAGCTGATGCCATGCGGCGGGGCACCTTGACAGAGCGTCAGCGCTTGTCCACCGTCCACGGAAATCCTTCGGAACGCGCCATCGTGGTACGCGAGCGATCGCCCGTCAGGGGAAAAGACGGGCGACGTGGTGGTGTTGGGCCCGGGTGCACTTTCCGTCCCTTGCACAGGCCTCGCGTCCAGTTCGGCAAGGCGCCGGAGAAAGAGCCTGTTGTTGGCGACGTAGGCCATCTGGGTACCGTCGGGGGAAATCGCGACCAGCTGGTGAGAGTCGTGTGTGAATTGCTGCGCAGACGGCAGCGCGAACCGCGATCGCGTCACCGGCACCAACGGCGACGGCTTTAGCGCCCACATGACGCCAGCACCGATCGCAGCCCCTAGACACGCGGTGGCGAGCGCCACGACGCCGGCTCGTTGCCAGGTTCGCGGTTTCCGCCCCGGCGCCGGCAAGGCGGTCGCACCCGAGTCGAACGCACCGTTGAGTGCCAGCCGGATGTCGGCGATATCGTGAATGCGTTCTCTCGGATCCTTGTGCAGGCAGCGTCGCACGTAAGACGCGACTGTCGGCGGCAGATCGCTCGGCAGGAGCGTCCAGTCCGGCTCCCGCGCCAGCACTGAGGCCAGCGTTTCGGAGACTTCATCGCCTCCGAAGGCGCGTCTTCCGGTGAGCATCTCGTAGACGACACACCCGAACGACCAGATGTCGGTGCGTTTATCGAGGGGCTTGCCTTTCGCCTGCTCGGGCGACATGTACGCCGCCGTGCCCAGGATCACGCCGGCTTCGGTCATCGCCGGCGTGGTGACGGTCGGGGACTCGGAGCGGCTTCCCACGCCGGTCGTCGTGAGATCCGGTGCAAGCGCCTTGGCCAGACCAAAATCCAGCACCTTCACCGTGCCATCGTCGCGCACCTTCACGTTGGCCGGCTTCAGATCGCGGTGCACGATACCGCGTTCGTGCGCGGCTTCGAGCGCTTCAGAAATTTGCGCTGCAATCGGCATCGCGTCGCTCACCGGAATGGCGCCGGTGGCGATCCGGTCGGCGAGCGTCGAGCCTTCGACCAGCTCCATCACCAGGGCGGCCGGGTGCTCTTCAAATCCGTAGATGGCGGCAATGTGAGGATGGTTCAACGACGCGAGCACCTGCGCTTCGCGACGAAACCGCACGAGGCGATCCGGTTCGTCGGCAAAAGCGTGGGGCAGGACCTTGAGCGCAACTTCACGATTCAGCTTTGTATCGTACGCGCGATACACCTCACCCATCCCGCCCGCGCCGAGCGACTCCCGTACTACATACGGACCGACTCGCGTGCCGATAGAGAGACCCACGTCGCGTTGCGGGGAATTATAGCTAACAGGTGGTGAACTCCCTGAGCGGGAGACAGCGCCTTCGGCGCGAAGGCGGCACCCCCACGCGCTGCCGTCGTCTTTCGACTCCGCTCAAGACGACCCTGAGCCTGTCGAAGGGTCGCTTACGCTCCGGATCTTGCTATTGGCATCCTGCCGCTTGCTCAGCGGCTCCCGCCAAAGGCTGGCCCGACGGCGAACGACCGGCCGTCGGCCATGACGATTTCTCTTGCAGCGCCGGCGTTCACCGTCATGTCGCGAGCGTGATAGCCCCTGATGGTGACCACGTCTCCCGCCTTGATGGTACCGGGCTTGACGCCACTCCGAATAAGAGAGGTTGGCGTGCTCCCCTCGAAACTCCATTTCTCGACCTGGCCTTTGGCGTTGGTGACGTCGATGAAAAACCACGAGTGCGGGTTTTCGAGACGGACCTGCGTATCACGCCCTGGACGCTGACGGGCCGAAGGCTGATGGCTGATGGCTGATGGCTACCAAATGCTTGAAATTCGTGTGCCCTGATTGTCGCTCAAAAAATCACGTCGGCAGGCAGCACAAAACGAGGAGTGGCAAATCAGCGGCTCTTGGCGGCCTCATCCGCCCTGGCTCCCGTCAGCATGCCGGGCAAGCTGTAGTTGCCCTCGTGGCACGCATATTCAAAGAGCTCGCCCTTGGCTTGCTTCCAATTGATCACCGCCGTCCACGGTCGCGTCCAGATGGTCGGGTTGTCTACCGTAAACGTGTACTCGAGGGTATCTGGAGCCGTGCGCCGAAAGCGTTCGATCAAGCGAAGATTCTCGTCCGACAGCGCGGTATAGCCGCCCATCGGGTTTCCGTTCGGATGAAAATTGGTCGTTTCGACCACGAGAGTATCGCCCTCCCAGTGACCGCGCGAGTCTCCGAGGTAGCCGCGCAGAACCGGAGACAGGTGCGGGCGGCCGTCCAGGGGAATGATGCGTGCGTCATGGATCTTTTCCATTTGAATTGCGACGTACTCCGGCGCCTGGACGATGCGGTAAACGCTCATGTAGGCCGCGAAGAGATCCGGAAACCCGTACGATATGCAACGATCGGTGATGGTCATCTCCTGCGCGGCATTGGCCGGTCGTCCAAACCTGCCGGCGGCGGCCAGGCGAACTCGCTGCCCTTCGGGGGTCGGCACTGGCAACCTTCCGTCAGCAGGATCGACGATGAGTGAGGTGCGGTGCTCGAAATAACGATCCGGAAGCCAGTTCTGACTGTAGCTCCCAGTCGACTCGAATCCCCTGGGCCGGACGTTGGACAGCAGGGCGGCATAGAGGCCATCGCCAAAAGTTGCGTCGGCTTCTGGAGTAAACAACTCGCTTGCCCTGCGTTTGAGTGACGCCAGTTCATCGTCTGTCAGGAGGGGCTTGTCTGCGAACTGTCGCGGGCGTTCGAGGGGAGTTGCACTGTTGTTTTCCCACACGCCTTCGAGGCTGGGATGCCCATCGGCCGCGCGCGGCGGGACCCATTTTTCACTCCGCGCGGTCCCCGCGGCCGGGCTCGACTGGGGACCCTGGGCCGCGACGTCGCCGAAGGCGGCAATGACCACTGCAAGCGCGGCACCGTATCTGAAAACCCGTCGCCTCATGACACCTCCAGAGGGCCGTCTTTCACACAATGAAACCACCGTGCAACGGTCTCGATCCGTCTGTCCGGGGTGACGGTATACGATGACGTCTCCTGACGTCCATGCCGACCCGCGACAACAACGAAGCCGAGCGCGAAGCCAGGGTCGCCACCATCCTCGCACGTCTGGAACGCGACAGAGAGCAAATCGTCAAGGCCCCACCGGCGCCCGCGAAAGCGAAAGGGACTCTCCGAAAACCGAAACGGCCGCGTAAAGTTGCGTCGTGATTTTGGAAAATCGCACCGGTTAGGGCCCTGCCATTCGAGTCCTACTGACGTCCAAACGTGTATCCGACACCGAACTTGATCACCGACGGATCACATTTCGCTTCGATGAAGGGCCTTTGCGGCTGGCAATTCCGGTGACAAGTTCAATGCCCTTGTGCCAGCTGGTTCCTCCGACGTGGACTCCGAATGCGAACGATCCGAACGATTCTATAATGTGCCGTGGCGACGCGCCTCCTGCTGGGACTGATTGGCGCTCACATTCAGCAATCGCGGACTCCGTTCATGCACGAGCGCGAGGCCGCGGCTTTCCAGATTCACTGCGAATATCGGCTGATCGATCTCGATGTTCTTCGTGTGTCTCCATCGGCTTTGCCCGACCTGCTGGCCAACGCTGAACGAGACGGCTTCGCCGGTCTCAATATCACACACCCCTGCAAGCAGACCGTCATGCCGCTCTTGAACGAAGTCACGGAGGACGGTCGGATTATTGGTGCCGTCAACACCATAGTGCTTGCAGATGGCAAACGGGTCGGACACAACACCGATTGGTGGGCATTTCGCGAGAGCGTGCGAGAAGGGCTGCCCAATGCACCGCTTGGACGGATCGTTCAGCTCGGTGCCGGCGGGGCAGGAGCGGCAACGGCGTATGCCGCTCTCAACCTTGGCGCGCAAGAGGTGATCGTTCTGGATCTCGACCGAGAGCGGGCGGACCAGCTGGCTGCTCGCCTCGCACACGCATTTCCGGGACGCATCCGATCGTCAACCGACATCGTCTCTTCGATTGCTGGCGCCGACGGCCTCATCCACGCCACTCCGATGGGAATGTCGACTCATCCAGGATCCGCTGTCGACCTCTCGTTGCTCCGTCCAGACCTGTGGGTGGCTGACGTCGTGTACTTTCCACTCGAGACAGAACTGCTGGGTGCAGCGCGTGCGGCAGGCTGTCGCACAGTCGACGGAAGTGGCATGGCCGTCTATCAAGCCGTGGAAGCCTTTCGACTCTTCACGGGCCTTCGTGCGGATGTCTCGAGAATGAAGCAGTGGTTTTTCCGAGCGGAACGCGTCGCGTGAACCGGACACTGGCGCAGGCGGGTTCGGACGTTTCCGGGGTGGCAACGATCCCGCACCTGCGCTGGTACATCGGCGGCCTGCTGTTCGTCGTGACCGTCATCAATTACGTCGATCGTCAGGTCTTCAGCATCCTGGCACCGGATCTCCAGAAGACCATCGGCTGGTCGGAGCTTGACTACAGCCGGATCGTCATTGCTTTCCAGGTGTCTTATGCGGCAGCCATGATGGTCTCTGGCAGGATCCTCGACCGCATTGGCACAAAGATCGGTTTTGCGCTTGCTGTTCTCTTCTGGTCGGTGGCTGCCATGGGTCATGCCATCGCGCGCACACCATTCGGCTTCGGGGTCGCGCGATTTGCGCTTGGCATCGGTGAAGCCGCCAATTTTCCGGCGGCGGTCAAAGCGGTCGCCGAGTGGTTCCCCGCCAGCGAGCGGGCGCTCGCAACCGGCCTCTTCAACAGCGGTGTTGCGCTCGGGGCAGTCGTGGCCTCAATCACCGTGCCACTCCTGGCCGCTTCGTTTGGATGGCAGGCTGCATTTATCGTCACTGGCACGCTGGGGCTGCTTTGGATTCCGGCCTGGTGGATGCTCTACAACGAGCGGGGCGCTCATCCGCGATTGTCCCCCCGGGAGCGGGCGTTCATCGAAGCTGGAGCAGCAGACCAGAGACGGCCATCGACGCATTACGCATGGATCAGCTTGCTTGGCTATCGCCAGACCTGGGCGTACGCACTCACCAAGTCTCTCGGGGATCCGATTTGGTGGTTCTACCTGTTCTGGCTGCCGAAGTTCCTGGGGGAAGAGCATGGCATCCGCGGGGTGGACGTGATTCCGTACCTGACCACCGTCTACATTGCGGCCGACGTCGGGTGTCTCGTTGGAGGCTACGCTTCGTCGTGGCTCGTGAAGCGCGGCTGGAACGTCAACTGGGCCCGCAAGACGACAATGATCCTGCTCGCGATGATCATGACGCCGACGGTCATCATGGCCGGGTTTGCCAACGATCCACGACTCGCGATCGTGCTCATTGCCATCGCGTGCGGCTGCCACCAGGCCTGGTCAACGCTCGTGTTTACGATTGCCTCGGATCTCTTTCCAAGCGGAGCCGCGGGATCGGTGGCCGGTATCGGAGGGTTTGTCGCCGGTATGGTCAGCATCGTGGCTGCCGAGTTAACGGGGCGGCTCCTCGACAAGGATCCCAGCTATTACCTTCCCGTCTTCATCATCGCAGGACTTCTCTACCCAGTCGGGCTTGCAGTGTTTCACATGCTCAGCCCGCGGATGAAGGTAGCAATTCTCTGATCGGTGGGATGATCTGTAGAGGCGGGTCTCCGAAGACGATCGAGGACCAGGCTGCGCGGGACAGTCGTGGGGGG
>DATBJG010000044.1:0-20098 GCA_036556585.1 Vicinamibacterales bacterium | reverse complement strand
ACGTTCCAGATCCTCCTTGAGCGCCATCTGGGCGGGCTCCGACAGCTTGGCCGCCGCCTTGGTGAGATGGAAGACGTCGATGGCCTTGTTGCCTTCCGTCGAAATCAACACGAGATCCACGTCACAGCCATGCCGCGAGATGACACGGCTGATCCGATAGAGCAATCCGAGCGCGTCCTGCGCGACGATTTCGAGCACGGTATAGCGCTGCGAATGCTCGTTGTCGAAGTTAACGACGGGCGAAACCCTCCGCGGACCCCGCCGGTGCCGGAAGCCGCTTTCCTTGCGCTGCAGCAGTTCCGTCACGTCCTGACGTCCGGCGACGACATCCTGGAGGAGTTTTTCGAACTGAGGCGTGGCATCCGGGTTGAAGCGGAAGAACCCCTCGTGGTCGGTGAACTGGAAGATGTCGAGCACGAGCCCCGCCGGGCTCGTCATGGCACTACCGCGGAGAATGTCCATGCCGAAATAGGACAGGACTCCGGAGATGTTGGAGAAGAGATAGGGTTTGTCGAGTGTGACGACCGACAGTTCCCAGACTTCGCCCTTCTGTTCGAGGAACAGGTGCACTTCGTCGGGATGGATATCGCGGGAGAGCCGGGCGTGGCGGTAGATGTGCACGGCGTCGAAGAACGCCAGGTATCGCTGCGGAAAACCCTCGAGAAACCGTGCCAGCTCGGCCTCGGTCAAGTCGTCAGGTCGCGTTGCCTGCAACGCCGCTACCGCAGCCTGGCCGCGCTCAATCATCTCGTCACCGTAGCCGAGCGTGAGATGGTTGTACGTGTCGACGTAGAGCCGCCAGAGCAGCTCTTCTTTCCACGCTGTCAAGGTCTCCGTGCTCACGGCTTCGACATCGACCACGGTCATCAGGCAGAGCATCTTCAGCCGCTCTTCGGTACCGACGAGCGATGCAAACTGCTTGACGACCGCTGGATCTTCACTGTCGCGCCGGAAGGCGGCGCGAGACATCTGCAGGTGCTGGCCGATGAGAAACTCCACGTCCTGGCGCCCTTCAGGCGATACCTCGAGCCGGTCGAGCACCGTCTGCACCATTCGAACGCTCTCTTCGGCGTGGTTGTCGTCCTTCCATTTGCCCACGTCGTGGAAGAGCAGCGACAACACGAGCAGCTCCGGCGATCGCAACTCCGCCAGCAGCCCGCTGAACCGCTCGCGAGACCGTTGGGCCGGACTGAGCAGGCGTTCCACACCGCGAACAGTCAGCAGCGTGTGCTCATCGACCGTGTACTTGTGATAGAAGTCGCGAATCACCCGGTACGAAATTGCCTGAAATTCGGGAAAGAGTCGCGGCAACAACCCGCAATCGTGCATCTCCGACAATCGCGCGTAGAGGCCCGGCCGGGGACGCAGAAACCGGCGCAGTCGCTGACGCTCGGCAGAGCTTGGCAAATAGTCGAGGGGCGTGTACCGTGCCGCGTAGGTCTCGAACAGGCTCAACGCGTCATCAGAAACCGGCACGCGTCTGTCGAGCGCCGCCTCGAACACCCCGAGCCACGACGCCGGTTCTCCAGTCGCCCGCTGACGATCGACGAATCCAACGCCATCTGCCGTCAGCTCCAGATTGAGACCAAGCGACACCCTCGTCGTGTCGCGTGCGGAAGGTCCTGCCGCGCGCCGGGACCGATCGAGCGCCCGGTTGACGTTGCGCGCATGGCGGAAATAGGCGCCCATCATGGCCTCAACACGCTGTTGAGGCTGTGCACCCTGATATCGAAGTCGCTCCGCAACCCGTTCCTGCAGATCGTGACTGAGGACGTTGAGATTCCGGCTGGTTTCGAGGTGCAACACAGAACGAACGCGCAAGAGAAAGTCTTCAGCCTGATCGAGTCGCTGCCGATCCAACGTGTCAGACGTCACCGATTCGACAAAAGACCACAGAATACGAGCCGCCACCACGTCGCGCAGCCCACCAGGCGAGTCCTTGACGTCCGGCTCGAGCTGATAAATCGTGTGATTGAACTGCTCATGGCGCTGCTCGGTCAGCTGCAACAGCGCCTCCAGGATCTCTTCGCGACGGTCGACACTCGAGCCCCTGAATTTCGCCTGCGCCGGTTCGAACACCGACTCATCGCCCGCGAGCAGCCGGGCGTCGAACAGGGCCAGCAGAAATTCAGGATTATCTCGTTCTGGTTGATCGAAGTCCTCGAGAACGCGGACCTGGTGTCCGACGGTCAGCCGCAAGTCCCAAAGAGGATGCAGCACGGACTTGACGAACCGCTCCTCGGCCCGTCCGATTCGGCCATCAAAGACAATCAGGAGATCGATGTCGGACTGCAGGCACAAGGTGCGTCGGCCGTAACCACCAAGTGCAGCGACAGCGACCGGTGTCTCGGTACGGCTCCGTGCCGCGTCGACGATGTAGCGGATCAGCTCGTCGAGATGATCGGCAAAGCGCGCATGCGCCACACGTCCGCCGGCCCCGCGCTGAACGTCGGCTACAAATTCCTCACGCGCCGCGGACAGCAGCGTCGTGAGCCGACGGCGACCCTCGGTCGTCTCGAGGTCACGGGCTTTGGCAGTGGACATGGCGTTCGGACCGACGAGAACCGATGAAACGACGGGCATAGCTTATATCACTGCTGAAGTAGCCATCAGCCATCAGCCATCAGCCGTCAGCCATTGCCGTCAGCCATTGGCCGTCAGCCTTCGGCAATGGAACTCAGCTGAAGGCTGATGGCTGACGGCCGTTGGCTACATCGGAGGCGCGGGAGCCTGAGGCGGGCCCCCGCGCCATCTGGCCGCTTCGGCACGTAGCGGCCTACCGAGCCGGCCCCCGCAGAACGGGGGTGCTTCGAACGCCCGGCGCGTCAGCGACGAGCCGGGCGATACCAGGCCACTCGTTGCGAGTGATCGCGCCAGACAGAGCTGGCCGGGACTAATAAGACAAACCTATACCTACCAGCCCCACGATCTTGTTGCCGTTGTCCTCGTTGAAAAACTTGGTCGTGTCACCCAGGGCGAAAAAGTCGATGCCCGCGTGGAAGTTCCACGAACCAAAGCTCGAGGGTTGCCCACCAAGCGGAACGGTGACGAGCGCCCCGATATCGAAAAAGCCAAAGGTCGAGTCGCCGTCAGGCCCCTGGTAGTAATCCCCAAGACTCATCCCCAGCTTCACAGGAATGGCCACGGTCGCTTTGCCGCCCGCGAGAGGCCAGCTTGGCCCGATGCCGAGTTCAAGGTAGGTGCCGGGATCCCCGCCGTCAGCGCCGGCAGAGTCCGTGTCGCCAAGTTCGAATGCAAACAGCGCGTACGGCGCGAACCTTTGAGCCACCGAAACCTTGAAGCTGATTTCCCTGACGTTGCGGAACATACCGTTCGGACTCGTGTAGGCCGTGTACGTGGTCGCCAGGCTCGTGCCCCCGCCAAAACCGAGGGTGAAGCCCGCGTAGAAATCCTCCTCGTACCACAACTTGTCCGTGGGTCCGTCTGACCCGGACGACCCGGTATGGAGGCTGTTCCACAATCCCACGTTCACGCCCACACTTTTCACGCCGCCGTCGCCAGTAAACAACGCGTAACCAAGATCGACGAAGGGCCACATCGTCAGCTTCGGATCTGCTTCCTGCAGGATGCCGCGGAACATGTACTCGGTCGGAAAATCCAACCCGGCGGTGACGGTGAGATTGCCAGGATTAGGATCGGTCGCCTGCGCTGAAGCACTCGACGCGCATGTCAACACGAACCCAAGGCCCAGAACCACTACCCATCCACGTGCAGAAAACCTTCGCATCAACGACATCGTTTTCCCTCCATCTCAGGTTGAGGTCTCTGGCGGATCACAGTCTCCCGCCACCAAGTTGAATTGGGGAAGCCATGACCCGCCATCCGTCAGGCAACGCTTTCCATCGTGTACGCGCTTTCCCCGTGCTGATCCACGTCGAGACCGGACTCTTCTCCCTCATTACTGACCCGCAGCCCCATCACAACGTCGAGGATCTTCAGGAGCACGAAGGTGACAACGGCCGAATACACCCAGGTCGCCAGGACCGCGCCTGCCTGAATGCCGAGCAGGCTCGCATTCCCGTAGAGCAGGCCGTCGTTTCCGGCTGAGTTGATGACCTTGGTCGCAAACACACCAGTGAGAAGCGCGCCGAGCGTGCCGCCGATCCCGTGGACGCCAAACACGTCAAGTGAGTCGTCGAGCGTTGTCTTGGCCTTGATGCTGACGGCCGTGAAGCAGACGACGCCTCCCAGCGCACCAATCACAATGGCGGCCATTGGCGTGACGAATCCGGCGGCGGGCGTGATCGCCACCAGCCCGGCAACTGCGCCGCTGGCCGCACCGAGGGCGGTCGGTTTCCCCTTGACGATCCAATCCATGAACATCCATCCGAGCGTGGCTGCCGCGGCCGCGGTGTTGGTGGCCACAAACGCGCTCGTTGCCAGCCCTCCCGCTCCAAGGGCGCTGCCAGCGTTGAATCCAAACCAGCCGAACCAGAGGATTCCAGTGCCGAGCAGGGTAAGAGGGAGGCTGTGCGGGGGCATGGCCGTATGCGGAAATCCACGCCGACGACCGAGCACCATCGCAGCGACCAGCGCCGAGACGCCCGAACTGATGTGCACGACAGTTCCCCCTGCGAAATCGAGCGCCCCCATCCCGCGCAGCAACCCTCCGACGCCCCACACCCAATGGGCCACCGGGTCGTAAACGAAGGTCGCCCAGAGAAGCAGGAACACGAGATAGGTCTTGAATTTCATGCGATCCGCAATCGCACCGGTGATCAGCGCCGGAGTGATGACGGCAAACATGCCCTGGTAGACCATGAACGCCTGGTGCGGGATGGTCGCCGCGTAATCAGCATTGGGTTCGACGCCAACGCCCTGGAGCCCAACCCAGTCCAGGCTGCCAATGAGACTGCTTCCTGGCCCAAACCCTAACGAGTACCCCCACAGAATCCACTGCAAGCTAATCACCGCAACCGCAACGAAACTTTGCATGAGCATCCCAAGTACGTTCTTACTGCGAACCATGCCGCCGTAAAAGAACGCCAGCCCGGGTGTCATCAGCATCACGAGCGCCGCCGACACCAGCACGAACGCCGTGTCCCCCGTGTCCACGGTCGGTGGGGGCGTCGCCGCCGCTTCCTGCGCCGCCAGCCCAACCCCGCACAACACCATCAACCCACCGATTGCGAAGAGCCGCTGCCTCATACGCCTCTCCTTTGTCGCTTGCCGCGCGAGCCGTGCCTCGGATCGCCCGGAGTTTGGATGAGCGGTGCGACGGTCTTTGCCGCCGCACCGGCTCTGTCGACCTAGACGATTTCTGTGCGCATTTCCTGGTGCGCCTGGACGAACCCCGCGTACGCCTCCATGCCGTGCTCGCCCAGATCGAGACCTTCGAGTTCCTCTTCGGCGGACACGCGAACTCCCATGGTCAACTTGATCGCGAGCCAGGCAATCAGACTCAACGTGAAGACGGCCGCGCCGACGCCTGCGATGCCGATCAGCTGGGTCAGGGTCTTGGCAAAGCCACCTCCCAGGAACAGGCCGCCGTCAGTGGCAAACAGTCCGACGCAAAGGGTGCCAAAGATGCCGTTCACGAGGTGCACGCTCAATGCGCCGACGGGATCATCAATCTTCACCTTGTCGAAGAAGAGCACGGCGTAGACCACGAGGACGCCCGCAATCCCGCCAATGATGACCGAGCTGCCCACGCTCACCGCGTTACAACCGGCCGTAATGGCCACGAGTCCGGCCAGCGTGCCATTGAGAATCATGCTGAGGTCGGGCTTCCCGAGCGCCAGCCAGGCCGCGACGGTCGCCGTCAGACACCCGGCCGCGGCCGCCATGTTCGTGTTGAGCGCGATCAACGCGATGGCAGAGGGATCGGCCGCCATCGTGCTGCCCGGGTTGAAGCCAAACCAGCCCAGCCACAGGATCAAGCACCCGAGCGTGGCAGACGTCATGTTGTGACCGGGAATGGGTCGGACCGTGCCGTCGGGCAGATACTTTCCGATCCGGGGACCGAGGACGATGACACCAGCCAGCGCCGCCCACCCACCGATACTGTGCACGACGGTCGAACCGGCGAAATCCGCAAACCCCATCTTCGAGAGCCAGCCGCCGCCCCAGGCCCAGTGGCCGCCGATGGAATAGATCAGGGCAACGAGGATGAACGAGAACACCACGAACGACTGGAACTTGATCCGTTCGGCCACGGCGCCGCTGACGATCGTTGCTGCCGTGCCGGCAAACACGAGCTGGAAGAAGAACTTCGCGTACAGCGGCACGCCCGTCCAGTTGAGCGCCGAGAAGACGCCCTGGTAGGCATCACCCGTGGCCGGGCTGTTGTCGGCGCCCATCGTGAGCCACCCCGTCGTCCCGACGACGTCGTTGCCGTTGCCGAACATGAGGCCAAAGCCAACGACCCAGAATGCGAGCGACGAGGCCGCAAAGACGATGAAGTTCTTGGCGAGAATGTTGACCGCGTTCTTCGCGCGACAGAGGCCGCTCTCGACGAGGGCGAAGCCGGCGTTCATGAAGAACACGAGCATCGCGGTGACGAGGACCCACAGGGTGTCGACGATCACTTTGGTTTCAGGCGACACTCCTTGTGCGAACACGGGACTTGCCAGACACGGAACGAGCAGTAGACCTGCGAGCGCCTTTCGCTTCATCGCGCATCCTCCGATATGACGGGTCTGAGATCCGCCGACGTCCGCGATTGAGCAAGACACGCGCCACCACAGAAGATTCGTGCAATGCGGTGGTAAGTACCTGTACCCGCACCCGATAGGGCATCCGGGTGTCGCTGCCGAGCCCATCTCAACGAACGCACATCGATGTAGGAGTCGCCGAGATGAGCAACAATTTTGTCTGTTCCGATATGGGACGGTCCGAAAAGCGGCGGGCCGCCGCACCGTCACCGGCGGCCCTTGGCAACGGTCGGCGCGCGGGCTTCAGGGGATGTGTCGAACCGGGAAGGCGAGAACAAACACTTTTGTAGGATCGACCAGGAATGAGAACAACGTTGTCGGGAGGTCTTGTCGGCCAACGCTGGAGGCGAGGGTCGACTGCCAAGGGCCGCACCGCTCGACGCCCTGATTTGTCGGGCGTCCCCGCTCAGGACTTGAAACGACGCCAGTCAATGCCGTACTTCCGAACCTTGTAATTGAAAATCCGATCCGTCGTGTTGAGCAGGCGCGCCGCCTTGGCGCGCACGCCGCGCGTGGTCTTCAGCGCGTCCTGAATCAGGTCTTTCTCGTACGCCGCGAGCGCTTCGCTCAGCGTCGTGCGCGTGACCGTCCCCGACGCCTCGGCCGTCTGGAGCGTCGGCGGAAGGTGGTGCGCGTGGATGACCTGGCCGTCGCACACCACGACAGCCCGCTCCAGCGCGTTGCCCAGTTCCCGCACGTTCCCCGGCCAGTGATAGCTCACCAGCATGTCGATAGCCGGTGTCGAGATCCGCCGGATGCTCTTGCTGTGTTCTCGAGAAAATTTCTCGAGAAAGTAGTCGGCCAGCTGCAACAGGTCGGGCTTCCGTTCGCGCAACGGCGGGATGAAAATCGTAAAGACGTTCAACCGGTAGTACAGATCCTCGCGGTAGGCACCGGTGGCAATGGCCTGTTCCATGTCCTTGTTGGTGGCCGTGATCAGTCGAACGTTCGTGCGGATGGTCTCGGTACCCCCGAGCCGCTCGAATTCCCGTTCCTGCAGGACCCGCAGGAGCTTCACCTGGGTGGCGACATTCAGCTCCCCAATCTCGTCGAGAAACAGCGTCCCCCCCTCGGCAAGCTCGAACCGGCCTTTCTTGGCCCCCTGGGCCCCCGTAAACGCGCCCTTTTCATAGCCAAAGAGCTCTGACTCGATCAGGCTCTCCGGCAGCGCGGCGCAGCTGACCTTCACAAACGGCCGTTTTGCGCGAGGAGAGTTGTAGTGAATTGCATGGGCAATGAGCTCTTTGCCGGTGCCTGATTCACCTCGTAGCAGCACCGTCGTGTTGGTCCGGGCCACCTGCGCGATCTGCTCGTACACCTGCCGCATCGGACCGCTCGTGCCGATGATGTTCGAAAAGTCGTACCGCTCCTTCAGCTCCTGCCGAAGATGCGTGTTCTCGTCCACCAGGCGCTTACGCTCCGACTCGATGAGCCGTTGGACCTTGAGCGCCTGGGCAATCATTGCCGCAACGATGTTTAGGAACTTGACAGTGCGGTCATAGTCGCGATCGGCTTTGAACCGCAGATCCACGCCCATGGCGCCGACCGTCTTACGGTTCAGCACGATCGGCACCGAGATGTAGGTCAGTTCTTCGTTCGAGAGTTCCGGACGTTCGGCGGCCCGATTGAGAAACATCGGTTCGCGGCTGACGCGCGGGACCACGATCGGCTTCCCGCTTTGGACCACTCGTCCTGTAATCCCCTCTCCCACCAGGTATCGCGCACGAGCGTTCGACTTGACCGCACCCTCTGCGGCCTCAACGACAATCTCCTTGTCATCGTCGTGCAACAGGGCCAGCGTGCTTCGAATCGCGCCGTGATGCCGGCCCAGAATCTCGAGCACCCGGTGGAGTGCGGCGCGCAGGTCGAGCGTCCCCGAGAGCGCCTGACTGGCTTCGAGAAGCGTCATCAATCGACGAATCTCGCGGGTGGGCGTCTCGAGCGACGGGGTAGACGATGAGGGTTTGGCGGACGCAAGGCTCATGGGCATGGCAGAGGATTCCGGACGCTGGACCCTGCGGGTCTCAGCAAAGACGGTTCCAGCGTCGTTCCCGTGGAGCCGATCCTGTTGGTTGGCGGATCTCGGCGGAAAACTGACGACGACGGCCTCGGGAGTCCCTGAAGCTCGTTGCGGCCGACCTACATGTTTGTCGTTTCCTGGGTAGAGATCCTGCAACAGTGTCGCCTCGCCTGATCGTTCACGCCTTACCGTGCCGCACGGGTGCCCACCACCGGAGGCCGGCGAGCCCGGAATTCATCGGCCACTCGCCATCCCATCTGGGTCGCACGCCGGGTTTCGAAAAGGCCCGGTCTGAGTTCCCTGGCCTCATCGTCTCGGCGTGCTCGCCCTCGAATGTCGACGCCGTCCAGATGCTCAATCACATGTTCGAGCTCGTGACCCAGCCATTCGGCGTACTGGCTGGGGACTCGCGTCAGGTCGATTCGTGCATCAAGCTCCCCACCTGGTGACCGCCGAACGGTTGCGCGGACCGGAAACGGCTGGACGGCACCGATCAGTCGAATGGCCAGTCGAAGATGAGGTGCCGCGACTATTCGACGGCACTGCGCGCGGAATGTTTGCGAACGTTCAAGCAACTTGACAATGACGGGAACGAGAATTTCCGGAATCTCGACACGTTCGAACAGGGCGGGATTGTCTCCCGTGCATGGTTCGGCGGATGCAGTGACGTGCTGCGCACAGGCATTCCGCGCAGCATACAGACTCAAAGCAGTGAGAACGGTGACAATCACTCGATGAGACCGGCATGAATTCATGATCGCTCCAGGGATTCGGGCACAACTTCCCAACCCCTAGAGCAAACACGATTCCACGACATCACTCGACGGCGTTTCTGTAAATTCTTCCACAACTTCTTCGAGATTTCTGCGCGTGACATTCGCGCAACAGATCAGAGAAGGTGCCTTTCTGTTGTGTTTCTTTCGTGTGGTAGACGATGTTGTCCGAAACGAACAGGAGTTCAGGAGACCAAGAGGAAAACAGGAGGTCAGAAGATTAGGAGATCAGGAATTTTTGGGGGAACAGGAGATCAGGAGATGGCTGATTGAGTTGGAGTGATTGAATCGCTCGCAGCGTCCGGCTTTAGGAAGTTGAATCGCCGCAGCGTCCGGCTTTAGGAAGTTGAATCGCCGTAGCGTCCGGCTTTAGGAAGTTGAATCGCCGTAGCGTCCGGCTTTAGCCGGACGCAGTCGAACACTGTCAGAAACGGGAATAGACGTCACCGGACCGGCGCCACAGGAACTTCGCATCGACGAGCGACCTGAGCAACTCCTCGCAGGTGGAGCGGTCGAGCCCCCACAGTCGCTGCGCCTGTTCGACGCGCAGCTGAAGACCGGGCATTTCAAGGAACTCGCCCCGGACCCGATTCAGCATGAGTTGTTTGTCTACGTGTTTGGAAAGTACGCTCATGTCCCCCTCGCGGGGCGACAAACGCAAGGCAAATGCCAGTCTGTGAGGGTGGGCCAGAAGGCCTAATCGGGGCAAAAACAGCCCAGAATTTGACCTGGCCGCGTTTCCGGGGTTCCCAAGCGACCGACAAGATCGTCGGAACGTGCAACCATTTGCAACACAATTCGACCCTCCGCCGTTACAATTTCGAGCCGACGGGCGCTCCAGTCGCCTTTTGCCAGGCCGACACTACCCGCTCGGCAATCTCGGGTGTCCCCTTTCCTCCTGTGACCTGCGCGAAAAGGAACGGACCGTCGCCGCGCATGCGCCGGGCGTCCCGGTCCATCACACCCAGATCCGCGCCCACGAGCGGCGCCAGGTCGATCTTGTTGATGACCAGCAAATCGGACTGCGTGATACCTGGGCCACCCTTCCTTGGAATCTTGTCGCCACCGGCCACGTCAATGACATAGATCGTGTAGTCGGCCAGATCGCGGCTGAACTGCGCCGACAGATTGTCACCGCCGCTTTCAACAAACAAGAGCTCTGGATGAAAAGATTCCATGAGTCGGTCGAGTGCAACGAGATTGGGGCTGATATCGTCGCGAATTGCGGTGTGCGGACACCCCCCGGTTTCGACCGCATGAATCCGCTCGGTTGGCAGCGCTTGGTGGCGCACGAGGAACTCCGCGTCCTCCCGGGTGAAGATATCGTTGGTGACCACGCCAAGCTGGATACGATGCCGGAGCAGCCGGCACATCGCGAGCAGCAACGCCGTCTTGCCGCTCCCGACCGGTCCCCCAATACCAACGGTGAACGCCCGCTCGCGAAAATCCCGCACATGCGGCTTGGCCCGCTCGTGAAAGAGCCCGGGACGATCGGGATCCGCCTGTTCGTGCAGATGATCTGGACCATGATGAAAAACGGGTCTTGGCATAAGAGACTCCAAAACAACACGTCGTTCGGGACGTTCGGATCGTTCTATGACTGAAAGAGTCTCGAGTACAGTCGATCGTGCGTCGATTGGAACAGGTCCAACATTGGTGCACTCTGAGCAATGTCGAGCGGCAACAGATCACCGCATGTCTTTGCAATCCGCGGAATTTCGAGCCCTGCGCGGTACTGGACCTGCTGACCCTCATACACGCCAACCGCGCCAAGGCGTACGGCGGCTGAAATGAAGCCACGACTCGTCACAAACAGAAAGAGCTCTTGTGCAACCGATCGGTCGATGCCAAGGATCCCGCTAACCGCACCAAACATCGGGGCATGGTGACCACAGAGCGTTTTCTGACGGACAGCGTCCTGCAAGGACCCAAAGGATGGCGCGGCAAACGAGCGCGCACAGGTGGTCACCAGCCCCTGCCCTTGTGACCGGCTCGCGCGATTGGCGACCGGATTGCTCAGAAAGACGTCGCACAACGCGTCAAGCTCCACCAGCGCGGTCGGCGGGTCTGACCATCCGCTGCGATGGGCGGCCGTCATGAGCGGCAGGCTGCAGCGCCCGGCCTGCGTCAGCACATCACGGACCAAACGGCAAAGCGCATGGGCATCCATGGGCTCCCCATGATGGAGAGCCGCCTCGACCCCGCCGGAGTGCGCAAATCCTCCGGACGGAAAACCGGAATCAGCAAGCTGCCAAAGCAACAAGTGCATAGCAAAAGTCATTCGGCACGTTCAGAACAAGAAATACCGTTGCGCGAGCGGCAGCACGCTGGCCGGCGCGCACCGCAACTCTTCCCCATCGGCCACCACCAGGTATGTTTCCGGATCGACCTCAATCTTCGGCGTGACGTCATTCAGCTTCATGTCGCGCTTGGTCACCGTTCGACACCCTCGCACCGCCACAAGACGCTTGTGCAGTCCGTGCGGCTCGACTGTCCCGCGCTCGAGGGCGACCTGCGAAATGAACGCGAGCGCGGTATCGGTTCTCGCCCGGCCGCGGGCCCCGAACATTGGTCGCATGACGACCGGCTGCGGCGTCGGGATGGAAGCGTTGGCATCCCCCATCTGCGACCAGGCAATGAAGCCTCCCTTGATGACCAGTTCGGGTTTGACGCCAAAAAAAGCCGGCTTCCACAGCACCAGATCTGCCAGCTTGCCGGGCTCAACCGAGCCAATCTCGTGCGCCACGCCATGCGCCAGCGCCGGGTTAATCGTGTATTTGGCCACGTAGCGGCAGATCCTGACGTTGTCGTTCGTGCCCTGTTCTCGCGTCAAACGACCTCGCTGCACACGCATCTTGTGCGCGGTCTGCCACGTACGCGTGATCACTTCACCCACACGCCCCATCGCCTGGCTGTCGCTCGACATCATGCTGATCGCACCAAGGTCATGCAGGATGTCCTCGGCTGCGATCGTCTCCCCGCGAATCCGACTTTCGGCAAAGGCCACGTCTTCGGGGATGTTTTTGTCCAGGTGATGGCAAACCATGAGCATGTCGAGATGCTCGTCGAGAGTGTTCACGGTGAACGGCCGCGTGGGATTGGTCGAGCTCGGCAGAACGTTCATTTCGCCGCAGACGCGCAGAATATCCGGGGCATGACCGCCACCGGCCCCTTCGGAGTGATAGGCGTGGATCGCCCGTCCCTTGAACGCAGCAATTGAATCGTCGACGTAACCGGATTCATTCAGCGTGTCGGTGTGAATAGCCACCTGCACGTCGTAGCGGTCGGCCACCGAGAGAGAGCAGTCGATGGCCGCAGGGGTCGTCCCCCAGTCCTCGTGCAGCTTCAGCCCAATCGCACCCGCCTGAATCTGCTCTTCGAGCCCCTCCGACATGGAGCTATTCCCCTTCCCGAGAAACCCGAAATTCATCGGCAGGCTGTCGGTTGCCTGCAACATTCTGGCAATGTGCCACGACCCTGGCGTGCACGTCGTGGCCTTGGTGCCGGTGGCGGGCCCTGTGCCCCCGCCAATGAAGGTCGTGACGCCGCTAGCCAGCGCGTCATCGGTTTGTTGCGGGCAAATGAAGTGGATGTGAGAGTCGATGCCGCCAGCGGTAAGAATGAGGCCCTCACCCGCAATCGCTTCGGTGGTCGCCCCGACAATGAGTTGGGGATGAACGCCCGCCATCACGTCGGGATTGCCGGCCTTGCCGATACCAGCAATTCGTCCGTGTTTGATGCCGACGTCGGCCTTGTAGACGCCGGTCCAATCGATCACGAGGGCGTTGGTGATCACAACGTCGAGCGCGTCAGCCTCGGACACGCCCGTGGCCTGGCCCATGCCATCCCGCAGCACCTTCCCACCACCAAACTTGCATTCGTCTCCGTAAGCGGTGTAATCGCGCTCGACCTGCGCGACAAGGCTCGTGTCTCCGAGGCGAACTCGATCGCCCACGGTGGGGCCGAAAATCTCGGCATAGTGGCGACGGGCAATTCGGTAGCTCATAAGACTCCAGAGTCGTTCGTCAGGCCTCTCCTTGATGACCAAAGCCGCGTGCGATGGCATCCGAGCCCACTTTCGCCCGCGCCTCGTCGGTGACATGCCCGCTGGCGAGTGCATTTCCACCTCGGATCACCCGGCTGCCGGCCACCTCGACGAGCGATACGGTCTTGGTATCGCCGGGCTCAAACCTGACCGCCGTTCCCGCAGGGATGTCGAGGCGCCTGCCGTACGCTTTCGTGCGGTCGAACGCGAGCGCACGGTTGGTCTCCGCAAAGTGATAATGGCTGCCAACCTGGATCGGCCGGTCACCACGATTGGTCACCGCCAGCTGAATCGCATCGCGCCCCTCATTGAGGACGATTTCTCCAGTCTCCACGATGAGCTCACCTGGTACCTCGCGTTCAGTTCGCTGAGTGTCTGCCTGCGCCCTACCGTCAAGCTGCTGGCTGCTGGCGTCCGGGTTCACCGGCAGGAAGCTGCCGTAGAGTGCCAACGCACGGTCTCCGCGCTCCGCAACAATCGGGTGGTGTACGGTCACAAGTTTCGTGCCGTCTGGAAACGTCCCCTCCACCTGCACTTCCTCAATCATTTCGGGGACGTCATCCATGACATCGGCACGGCCCAGCAACCGTCGCCCCAGGTCCATGAGTTCCGCAACCGACCTTCCATCGCGGATGAACTCGAGAATCTGCGTCGCGACAAGGGCCACAGCCTCCGGGTAGTTCAACCGGAGCCCGCGTGCCAGGCGTTTTTGAGCGAGGAATCCAGCCTGATGGAGTGCGAGCTTGTCGAGCTCATGCGGTGTCAAATGCATCACGTCACCACTTACGGCCCCACACCTCGTCACCGAGAAGAGGCCGTAGAAAGTCCAAGCGCGTTCGCAACAGTGATCGAACTTCCTCAACAGACTCCCCTGCCACGCGGAGCAGCGCTCCATCCGGGATCAAAAGCGAGGCGGAGATGATCATGTTCTGTAAAGGTTCAATGGGCAGGTTTCGTGTTTGCACCACGATGTCGGCGGCCGCCCCTTGCACAAGCGGGCCGACCATGACGAGGGTGCCCCAGACGTTGAACCGTCCCATCCGCTCGGCAACCACGCCGTCTTCCGGCGTCAGCACCGTGGCGTCGTAGAGAGCCCTTCGTCCCGCTCGCCATAACTCGATCCGGCTCGAGTAACCGTCAAAAAGCCACCGTTCCCCCCTTGCCCGTCGCCCACACGTCAACCAATCCAGGAGCAGGAGGCTTCCACCATGGCTGACGAGGTAGCTCTGCACCTGCCGGAAGGTCGAACCGGCAAAGCACACGGTGGGATCCGGAGCAACAACGAGCAACGCGTCCGCAGCCACGTGCCCGATCACGTGATGGGATGCTGGCCGTGTGGAACGGTAGACCTTCGTTGAGCTCTGGGTCGTGACCACTGCGCGTGCGCGGGGCCGCACATCGAGCGTGATGTGGATGGCATCTCCGCCGACAAGGCCCCCGCCATACGAAGCAAGGTACGCCCAGGCCGCTGACGGCGTCGGGCGAGGACTCAAAATTTTCAGCGGGCTCGTTGCCAGCGCACGTCGCAATACCGTTCGGGAATCGACCCAGTCGAATTCGAGTCGACCGGTACCCGCCCGTGGTCCCAGCTGCGCACCAATGGCCGAATCCGGCACTGCGTGACGCGCTTCGACAAAGGGCATCGACATGAAACGCTCGGAAGGTGATGAGGACGAGGCTGGATTGTAATTGATACTCGATGTTGTGACTACCGTGGCGCACGGGGTTCCGATTCAACGGAATTCGCTTGGAATTGCCGGCCGATGATCTCGCCTGCGCCTGTGACCTTCAGCCTTGAGTCCGAACGTGCGTACAATCGCGGACAACATGTCGATTTGCACGGCTGTGAAATTGAAGTACACATCTCGTGCGAAATCGACCGCTGGAGAATGGTGCGATGCATGAATCGGTACGCGTGCAGGAAGGCCCTCTCATGTGGACGCGCGAGGACATCAATCAACGCTGGCACGCCCCCGCCTATCACAAGCTCACTGCGCTCGCGGAAAATCTGTGGTGGAGCTGGGATCATGAAACAATTTCGTTGTTTCGCGAGTTGGATCCCGTGATGTGGAGCAAGCTGGATCACAACCCGATCGCCCTGCTCAAACACATTCCCCTCGAGCAGGTGGACGCCCGTTCCTTGCAGCTCGGCCTGCACAGCCGGATCAACAACGCCTATCGCCGGATGCATGAGCATTTGAGCTCGACCTACACCTGGGGCGCCCGGCATGCCGGAGTCCTGTGGGCCAGGCCGGTCGCCTACTTTTCGGCCGAATTCGGTCTGCACGAGTCGATGCCCATCTACTCAGGCGGTTTGGGTATTCTGGCGGGCGACCACATCAAGGCTGCCTCGGACCTCGGCATCCCGCTCGTCGGCGTTGGCCTCTTCTACGGTCAGGGCTACTTCAAACAGCGCCTCGATCTGGACGGCCGTCAGCTCGAGGACTATATCGAGGTCGACAGGCAGCTCCTGCCGCTCCGGCCGGCCACCTCGGCGAACGGCCATCAGATCAAGATTTCGATCCACACACGGTCGGGGGCTATTGAGGCCCGCGTCTGGAAGCTGGCGGTCGGCCGAAGCACGCTGCTGTTGCTCGACACGGATGTGGACGAAAACAGGCCGGAAAATCGCGATGTGACGGCACGATTATACGGAGGTGACCACCTGGTTCGCATTCAACAGGAGCTGCTCCTTGGTGTCGGAGGTGTGCGAGCGCTCCAGACGCTGGGGATCTCACCAGGGGTGGTCCATCTCAATGAAGGGCACAGCGCCTTTGCGGCGCTCGAACTCGCGCGGCAGCGGATGATCAGCGAGGGCATCGATGTGCACGAAGCAATGCGTCGCATTTCATCGCAGCTCGTCTTCACAACCCATACGCCGGTTCCGGCGGGGCATGATCGCTTCTCGCCGGAGCTCGTCGAAGAGCATCTTGGACCGCTCGGGGCAGAGCTGGGCCTCGATCTCAAGCAGCTGATGGGCCTCGGGCGCGTCGATCCGGCCGACAAGACCGAAGACTTCTGCATGACGGTTCTCGCGCTCAAGCTTTCGCGTCGGGCGAATGCGGTGTCCTCACTCCACGGGCAGGTCTCGCGCACGATGTGGAAACCGCTCTTTCACAGTTACGCCGAGGAACAGGTTCCTATCGGCCACATCACCAACGGCGTGCACGCGCGAACGTGGCTGGCTCCGCAGATGCACCAGTTGTATGACCGCCACCTGGGACCCGCGTGGCCGCAGCACTGCGCCGAGCCCGGTTGCTGGGAAACGATCGACCAGGTGGACGATGGCGAGCTGTGGGAGACTCACCAGACGCTGAAGACACAGCTCATCGGCATTGTCCGTGAGCGAGCGGCCAAGACGGCGGAGCGTCGCCAGGAATCAGCAGAAGCCGTCGCGCAGATCCGCAAGGCTCTCAGCCTCGATACCTTGACCATTGGCTTTGCCCGTCGCTTTGCGACCTACAAGCGCGCCGACCTGATCCTGCATGACACCGAGCGAATCATTTCGCTCGTCAACGATCCTCAGGTGCCAATTCAGTTCATTTTTGCGGGGAAGGCTCACCCTGGCGACGTACCCGGCAAAGACGTGCTGAAGCGCATGGCCGGGTTGATGCATGACCCTCGGTTTGCGGGCAGAGTGCTGTTCATCGAGGACTACGACATCAATGTGGCGCGCCATCTCGTGCAGGGCGTCGACGTCTGGCTCAATACTCCAAGACGTCCGCTTGAAGCCTCGGGAACGAGCGGTCAGAAGGTCGTGCTGAACGGCGGCTTGAATCTATCGATTCTCGATGGATGGTGGGCGGAAGCATACGACGGCTTGAACGGGTTTGCGGTGGGTGCCGGGGAGACGCATACCTCCCCCGAGGTTCACGATATTCGGGACGCCGAAGCGCTCAAACGAGTACTCCAGGAGATCGTCATCCCGCTGTACTACGAGCGCGATCGCGACGGGCTGCCCCGGCGCTGGATTGAGCGGATGAAACGTGCCATCCGCACGCTGGGCTGGAGATTCAGTGCGGATCGGATGGTTACCGACTACGTGCAGAAGGCGTACATTCCTGCCGCGGGAGGGACGAGCAGCGACATGTCCCAGTCGTGAGTGATCGCCGTAGTCTGGCGGCGGGTCTAAAGACCCGCCTCTACAGAAGAACCCGCTGCGGAATCATCGGCCTGGTGATAACAGCCTGGTGATAACAGTAGAGGCGGGTCTTTAGACCCGCCGGCTCCGCCGTCTCTTGTAGGGGGGTTCCCAGTCTGAAACAGTGTCAACGAGCTCGCTGAGAGGATACCGCGTTGAACCAACATATGGGTACTTGGTGGGGTCGTCCACCAGCTTCGCTCTGAGCGGATTGTTGAGGATGTATTTCACGATATCTACCACCTGGTCTTCATCTCTCAGAACGTAGTCGAAATACCCTTCTTGCCAGAGGCGCCGTCCACTCCGCTGTTTCCAAGCGAAACCAGTCCGGAGCTTCCAGTTGTGCACTGCCATTCTGAGATCAGCATCGTCGCGGAGACCTTCGAGCAGCAAATGGACATGGTCGGGCATCACACAAAAGGCCACTACGGCAAACTGCAACGGTTCGAAGGCTTTCAGAATTTGCTCACAGAGCCAGGATGCCGACTCGTCTTCCTCAAATGATGGTTGCCGCGCGGCTGTACAAATCGTGAGGAAGTATTGATGGAGCCCGACGTATGAGAACCCAGAGACCCGCGGTGGACGATCGGGAGACACGCAGAGGGTGGTTCAAGAGTCGATCCAGGCGCACACGTTCGGCGGGTCTAAAGACCCGCCTCTACATAGCACACGTTACGGCGGGTCTAAAGACCCGCCGGCAGGTTCGCAGGGAGAACCTTTCAACCAGCACCGGGCGTCAGACAAGCGGGGCGAGCAGCTTGGATTCGCCCATCAGGAATTGATCGACACCGCGCGCGGCACTGCGACCTTCGGCGATTGCCCAGACGATGAGCGACTGTCCGCGCTGCATGTCACCGGCCGTGAACACGCCCGGGACGTTCGTCATCCAGCGCTCGTCGCGCCAGACGTTGCCACGCTCGGTCAGCTTGACGCCCAGATCGGTCACGAGGGGGCCGCGTTCCGGGCCAAGGAACCCCATCGCCAGAAGCACGAGATCGACGTCCATCTCGAATTCCGAGCCGGCTACCGGCGCGAAGTCGACCCGTCCATCCTTCCTGACCATCTCGACGTTGCACCCGTGCAGCTTGCGCACGTGCCCGTCGGCGTCACCGGTGAAGCGGTTGGTCGACACAGAGTACACGCGCTCTCCACCCTCTTCATGCGCGGTGGACACGCGGAAGACGTTCGGCCACTGCGGCCACGGGTTTCCTTCCGCGCGCGAGTCAGGAGGCCGGGCCAGCAGCTCGAACTGATGCACCGACCGGCACCCCTGGCGATGGACGGTCCCGAGACAGTCAGCGCCAGTGTCTCCCCCACCAATGATCACGACGCGCTTGTCTTTTGCCGTAATGAACGCATCGTCGGCAACCGTGTCGCCTTCGCAGCGCTGGTTCTGCAGGGTCAGGAATTCCATCGCGAAATGGATCCCGCGTAGTTCCCGGCCGGGCACCTTGAGATCGCGCGGCCAACCGGCCCCGCCAGCCAGCACAATCGCGTCGAAGTCTCGACGCAAATCAGCAACCGGAACATCGACGCCGACATTCGCCCGCGTACGGAAGACCACACCTTCAGCTGCCATCACGTCCAGGCGCCGGTTCAAGAATCGCTTTTCCATCTTGAACTCGGGGATGCCGTATCGAAGCAGGCCGCCAATCCGATCTGATTTCTCGAAAACGGTAACCGTGTGACCGGCGCGGTTCAGCTGGTCGGCCGCCGCAAGGCCGGCCGGGCCAGAGCCGACGACTGCCACTTTCTTGCCCGTCCGTGATGCCGGCGCCTCGGGACGAATCCAGCCCTCGTCGAAGGCCCGCTCGACAATGGCCACCTCGATCCCTTTGATCGTGACGGGATCATCATTGATGCCGAGCACACAAGACCCTTCACACGGTGCCGGGCACAGCCGCCCCGTAAACTCCGGAAAGTTGTTGGTTGCGTGGAGACGGTCGATGGCGCTGCGCCACCTGTCGCGGTAGACGAGATCGTTCCAGTCCGGGATCAGATTTCCCAGCGGACACCCCTGATGACAGAACGGAATGCCGCAATCCATGCAACGCGCGCCCTGCTTCTGAAGTTCTCCCGTTGGATATGGGAGATACACCTCTCGCCAGTCGTGAACCCGCTCGTCGACGGGCCGCGTCGGCTGTTTCTTACGATGGATTTCGAGAAAACCTGTGATTTTTCCCATCTCTAAGCCCTTCACCACAGAGGACACAGCGGACACAGAGGAAAAAGGACGACAAATCTACTCTGTGACCTCTGTACCCTCCGTGGTAAAGAGATCCGTCAGATCTCGGCGACTATGGAGCGTGTCTATCCGGCAAGCGCGCCCACGAGCTCGGCAAACTCGGGTTCGCGAGATTCGGCGCGAGCCTTCGCTTCGGCCTGGAGCACACGCTTGTAGTCCTTGGGCATCACCTTGACGAACTTCCGCTGCGTGGTCGCCCA
>DATBJG010000043.1:0-3379 GCA_036556585.1 Vicinamibacterales bacterium | reverse complement strand
CTCGGGGGGCACGTATCCAAGCGCATCCTGGATCGCGTGCAACACGGGCAAAAGCGCGCCAGCGCGATCCTTCAGGCGCCGTGTCAGGTTGCGCACGGTTTCTGCAGTGGGAGTATCTATTGGCATGACGGTCTCTGCTCTCGTTGGAACCCAAAACTATATCAGCTTCGAGGGCACCCCTATCTGTCGCATCCGCCCCATTCTCCGTATCTGCCCTATCCGCCCCAAAGTCGAGCCGCTCCGCGGGCCCCGCTGGCATCCCCGTGCGCGGCCCTGACGAGCGGTGTCTCTACGCGGTCAGAAAAAACGAACGCCGCCCACAGTTGCGGCACTCCGGAGTAGAGCCTGGCGACGTTCGACAGTCCACCACCCAGAACAATTACATCCGGATCCAGCACGTTGATGATGCTTGCCAGGGCCCGCGCCATCCGATGTTCGTACTTGGCCAGCACTTCGGACGCTGCTGGCTCACGTTGCTCGGCGCGCCGAACCACCTCGATGGCATCGATCACTTCTGAAGTACGCTGCTCATAGCACCGCGCCAGGCCCGGGCCAGATAGAAAGGTTTCAATGCAGCCGGTTCGGCCGCAATAGCAGGCGGGGCCAGGCCACTCGTCCGGTTCCGGCCATGGCACGGGATTGTGACCCCATTCGCCTGCAATTCGGTGAGGACCCTCGAGCACCCTCCCGTGGGTCACGATGCCTCCGCCCGTGCCAGTTCCGACAATGACACCAAACACCACAGAAGCTCCGGCTGCCGCACCATCGGTCGCCTCCGAGAGCGCAAAGCAGTTGGCGTCGTTGCTGACGCGCAGGGGTTGTCCAATGAGACGCTCGAGGTCCTGCTGCAAGGGCCTGGCGTTGAGCCACACTGAGTTGGCGTTCTTGACAAGACCCGAGGCAGGTGAGATTGCGCCGGGGATCCCAATGCCAATCGTGCATGGAACTCCCAACTCGAGCATGACGTCGCGCGCCAGATCGGCAATCGTTTGGAGGGTCGCCTCGTAGTTCCCTCGGGGTGTGGCAACACGACGCTGCAAGCACACGACTCCCCGATCGTCGAGAGCAATCACCTCAATCTTGGTACCACCGACGTCGAATCCAATCCTCATGCTGCGGAGCTTACGCTCGATCTCTGATTCTGTATTCCAATTCTGTCTTCCGTCTTCTGTCTTCTGTATTCTATTCAGCGTCAGCTCCTAGAATGCCCGAATTGCCTGACGTCCTTCTCTATTTGCACGCGCTCGAGCCGAGAGTTGTCGGACAACCAATCGAGCGGATCCGGATTGTGAGCCCATTTGTACTGAGATCGGTCAAACCGCCACTGCAGGCAGCAGAGACACGAGGGGTGGTCGCGCTTCGACGGTTGGGCAAGCGAATCGTGTTCGCGATTGAAGGCGACCTCTTCCTGGTGATCCACCTGATGATTGCCGGCCGGTTTCGGTGGCGCGACCGAGGCGCGCCGGTGCCGGGGAAGATCGGGCTTGCAGCCATTGACTTTCCGAATGGCACACTCCTGCTCACCGAGGCTGGTACTCAAAAACGGGCGTCGCTTTATCTGCTTGAAGGTGAGGCGGCACTCTCAGCTCATGACCCTGGCGGTCTCGAGGTCCTCGACGCCAGCCATGCTGCATTTGCCGCAGCGTTGACTCGCGAAAATCACACGCTGAAGCGCGCACTGACCGATCCACATCTTTTCAGCGGCATCGGAAACGCCTATTCCGATGAGATTCTTCATGCCGCGAAGTTATCGCCGTTGAAGCAAACCCGTCAGCTCACAGAGGATGAGATCGGCCGGTTGTATGCTGCGGTGCAGACGACGCTTCGCGCGTGGATCGGCAGACTGCAGGAAGAGGCAGGTGAAAGCTTTCCGGAAAAGGTGACCGCCTTTCGTCCGGGGATGGCGGTTCACGGTCGTTTTCGCCAACCCTGTCCGGTGTGCGGTTCGCCGGTGCAGCGCATCGTCTATGCGACCAACGAAGCCAACTATTGCGCACGATGTCAGACAGGTGGCCGGCTGCTGGCAGATCGATCGCTTTCGCGGCTGCTGAAGGATGATTGGCCGAGGAGTCTCGAGGACCTCGAACGCCGATGAGAATGCCGCCTTGTCGGATTGACGATCCCGGCGATTCCAGAATTGCGGACTATGCGAATGTGCGCGATCCGGAGCTCCTTCGTGTGCGGGGACTCTTTGTCGCCGAAGGGCGGCTCGTCGTGGAACGACTGCTCGCGGGCACGACGTTCCGCGTGCGGTCGCTCCTTTTGACTGAAGCAGCACACCGGAGTCTGGCCAACAGTCTTTCGGCTGTTGACAGCCCTGTTTATGTCGGTGAGCTCGCGCTGTTTCGGCACATCGTTGGGTTCAACATTCATCGGGGGTGTCTGGCGCTCGGCGAGCGTCCCGCCGACACAACGGTGACCGATGTGGCGAATGGCGCGAGTCGTCTCGTCATCCTCGAGGATATTGCAGATGCCGACAACGTTGGCGGGGTTTTTCGCAACGCCGCCGCCTTCGGCGCCGATGGCGTTCTTCTCAGTCCGCGGTGTTGCGATCCGTTGTACCGAAAGGCCATCCGGACGTCGATGGGGGCCGCCTTGCAAGTAAGATTTGCGCGGTTCGAGGACTGGCCATCCGGTTTGAGTGACCTTCGCGCGGCAGGGTTCCAAATTGTTGCCCTGACGCCCAATCGAGATGCCGTTGATCTCGCGACCATCGATCGACGGCCATTCCGGCGTGTTGCGCTGCTCGTTGGGAATGAGGGAGCCGGGTTGCAGCAGGGTACGGAGGCGCTCACGGATTTGCGTGCCGCAATTCGGATGCGTCCCGGTCACGATTCGTTGAACGTCGCAACCGCGGCCGCCATTGCCATGCACCGGATGTTCACGCCTTTGAATCTGTGAACCGAAATGAGGGGGTCAGGCGTGTCCCATCTCGTTCTCGTCGGGCTTTTGACGGCCGCCGTCTTGCCGTACGTCATCGGTCTGGGAGATTCCACGATCTGGGATGCCAATGAGGCGTTTTACGCCGAAACGCCACGGGAGATGATCGAGTCCGGCGACTACATCAATCCCAGCTTCAACTATTACCCGCGATTCAACAAACCGGTCTTGAGTTACTGGGCGGTTGCGGCCTCGTATCACATGTTCGGAGTATCGGAGCTCAGCGAGCGGCTTCCCATTGCGTTTTCGGCCATCGTGCTGATTGCGACGGCGTTTGGACTCGGTCGCGCTGTGGGCACGTACGAGTCGGCGCTGCTGGCAGGAATCATTCTGGCGACCGCGCCACGCTTCCTGATGTTTTCGCGCCGGATCATCATTGACATGTGGATCACGATGTTCATGGCGCTGACGCTGCTGTTCTTTGTCCTGGCCGAAATCA
>DATBJG010000042.1:0-17717 GCA_036556585.1 Vicinamibacterales bacterium | reverse complement strand
ACTGTCGTTGTTGCGGTAGGTTCCGCTAATCTCGTTGCCAACCAGGGTGACGCTCGACACCTCGCCGGAGTCCACCTTTGCCATGAACTCGCTGAACTGAATCGGGCGATCGTGCGGTTGCAACTTCGTCGAGAAGTTGTAGACCAGCAACGCCACCAGGATCAGCACGATCCAGAACAACAGACTCTTGAGCGTGGAGTTCACCCGTCGCCTCCCAAATGCTGTAACCTCAAGATTACCACGGCTTCCGCGGGGTCGATCACCCTAAACTCCTCACCAATTGCGTAACCGGCAACCCACACGATCCGGCCCCGGCTATCAACGACAATTGGCACGCGATCCCGCAAAGAACGCCGAATTTTGCGGTCTACGAAGAAATCCTGCAGTTTCTTTCGCCGCCCCAGGCCGAAGGGTCGAAATGCGTCCCCCACCTGCCTACTCCGGACAGTGAGGGGGGGAGCCAGAGCGGTGGCAGCCACGACGGCCGCATCGGCCGGCTCAGCCGACCAGTCCCGCCCCAGGGCGTCGGGGCCCAACTCTGCGGAAATCCGGCACTGCACCTCGGGGAGCGGCACTTCTCCGGGGACCGACAGTGCGTAGCTGAATGCCACCTGCCGATCCGAATCGCTGGAGAGCCCGCGTCCCTTCCTTACACGTAAGACGATCGTATCGCCGCAACGTTCCGCCCGCTGGCCGGGCACGTCAAGCTGCCGGCCCATCTCAGACGTCTTGTCGGCCAATTCGAGCACCGACTCCACCGCATCGAACCCCACAAACCGGTCCGGGGCCACCAGTTCCATCGCACGCCTGACCAGGCGGCGCGCCAGAGCATCAGGATACGAAGCCAGCGCGGGAAGGTCGATCGTCAGGCCGTCGGAGGTTCGATGGAGGACGCGTCCCTCTTCGGCTGCGACGATTGAATCGAAGTATTCGGCATCTTCGCGCGCGATTTCAGCGTCCCGGCCCAAGGTCTCGACGATACCGGGCGAAAAGCGCTCCTGGAGCAGCGTCAGCAGTTCATGTCGAACGCGATTGCGAGGAATCGACACATCGAAGTTGCTGGCATCCTCCCGAAACGAGATGCCCCGCTCCGACAAGTAGTCACGAAGCTCGCGTCGAGTGGTGTCGAGCAAGGGACGCACGATCAACCCTGCGCGGGGATGGATACCAGCCAGCCCGACCGGACCCGCACCGCGTACGAGACGCATCAGAACCGTTTCAGCCTGATCGTCTCGGGTGTGGCCGACAGCCACGCGCTCGGTCGAGAATGATGCAGCGGCACGACCAAGAAACTCGTATCGCAGCCGCCGGCCCGCCTGTTCGAGCGACGTTCGCTCAGTCCGGGCGACGCCGGCGACATCAGCCGTATCGACGACGACAGGCAGGGAGAACGACGTTGCCAGCGCACGTACGAATGCTTCGTCCTTATCCGACTCTGCCCCGCGCAGCCGATGATTGAAATGAGCAACCGCTGCAACCGTAACCTCGCCTTCTTGCTGCAGTTCGCGCAACAGGCACAGGAGGGCGACGGAATCTGACCCACCCGACACGGCAACGAGCACTCGTGCCCCGCGAGAAATGAGCTCATGCCGCCGGATGGTGCGCCGGACGCGTGAAACTAGAAGATGCATCTCTCGGGATTCGGGATTCGGGATTCGGGATTCGGGGGAGCTCGGGTTTCCGGATTGCGCCTGGGTTCCGGACTCGGGAGCCGAACCCCGATTCCCGAGTCCCGAATCCCGACTGCGCTAGTTCGAGAAAATGGTGCCGGTGCAGGGACTTGAACCCCGGACTCCGCGGATATGAGCCGCGTGCTCTAACCAACTGAGCTACACCGGCGCGAACTCTCAATTCTATCAGAGACGGGTTGTCAGAAGACAGAATCCAGAAGACAGAATGAGAAGCCATTCCTGATTCTCTCTTCCATTCTGTCTTCTCTGTCTTCTGTCACCTAAACAATCAACATCGCATCTCCATAACTATAAAACCGATAGCCACGCACAATTGCTTCGTTGTATGCCGCAAGTATGCGGTCCCGTCCGGCAAATGCACACACCAACATCAGCAGCGACGAGCGCGGCAGATGAAAGTTCGTCAGTAGCGCGCCGGTTGCAAGGAACTCGAACCCCGGATAAATGAACAGGTCGACGAGACCGCCGGATGGTTCGATCCGTCCTCGGCTCTGTCGAACCGCTGCCTCGAGTGTTCGCACCGTCGTCGTTCCCACTGTGATGATTCGTCGCATCTCCTCACGCGCACGATTGATGGCCGTCGCCGCAGACCCGTCGATACTGAACGTTTCCGGATCAACAACGTGGTCTTCGACGCGCTCGGAGCGCACGGGCTTGAAGGTGCCATAGCCAACATGCAGGGTGATCTCGGCACGCTCAACGCCGTGGGCGCGGAGGTTCTCCAGAAGTGGCCTCGTGAAATGAAGGCCGGCCGTGGGCGCCGCCACCGAACCGGTGACACGTGCAAAAACCGTTTGATACCGCTCGCGATCATCAACCTCGTCGGGCCGGCGAATGTATGGGGGAAGTGGGACGTGCCCGATGGCTTCAATGACGTCCATCACGTCACGGCCACCATGAGCTTGAAGCCTGATCGTTCGACGACCGAAAAAACGTCGCTCAAGGATTTCCGCAGCAAGCGCTGGGGGATCACCGAATTCAACCCGGTCGCCGGGCCTCAGCTTCTGGCCGGGATGCACCAGCGCTTCCCAGCGTTCATCATCGAGCCGACCCAAGAGCAGACACTCGACGGACCCGCCACTTGGCACCCGCCGACCCAGCAGCCGCGCCGGCATGACCTTCGTGTTGTTGACGAGGAGAAGATCGCCGCGCTTCAGCCAGCCAGGTAATTCACTAATAGTGGTGTGGGTGATCGCTCCGCTCTGGCGTTCGAGGACCAACAGCCGGGACGACCCGCGGTGGGCGGGCGGCTTCTGAGCAATGAGATCGGGGGGGAGATCGAAATCGAAGTCCGCGACGTGCATCTCGACTCGGCTCTAGGCGTTCGGCTTTCGGCTCTCGACTTTCGCCAAAGCCTAAAGACTAACCTAAAGCCCAAGGGCCGAGAGCCCAGAGCCTAGCGCCGAGAGCCTAGTGCAGCTTCGGCCCCCAGACGGCCTTTGCCTGATACCAGTCTTCCCGCAGAATCGACCAGAGGACCTGATCGAGGTGGTCGCCATTCTTGTAGAACGACCGTCGAAGCACACCTTCCTGCAGAGCACCCACCTTGCGCAGGGCTCCGTTGCCACGACCATTGCGCACGCACGACCGCGCCTCCAACCGATGCACTCCGATGGTTTCAAATGCAAAATCCACGACGAGCCTCGCACATTCAAGAAAAACGCCGGTTCCCCAGAAGCCAGACCCGATGGCAAATCCCCATTCGGCGTTTGCAAACCCGGGCTCGAGTTGACGCACCTGGAACAGGCCGATGGCTGTGTCGTAACCTGCTGGGACCACGGCAAAGCAGACGTAGTTCCCAGCCATGCGCTGGGACCGCGTCCAGTTGATGAACTCCTCAAATCCTTCGATGGTTGTCGGCGGCGGAGAAATGAACCGGGCAACTTCTTCAGTCCCCAACATCGCCAGCAACGAAGCTGCGTCAGACTTGCGGAGTTCGCGAAGCGTCGCTGTCGTTCCGTTCAACAGCGGGAGCCCGCTTCGCCAGTCCGAGGTCGTGACCTGCGAACCTGGGATGGTTCCGGTCGCAACGGGTTCCAGCGTTGCGACCTCGAGTCCGGGTTGGAAAGGCATCTTCTCCATGACTACAGAAGGCCTCCAAGGTCCGAACCCGTCGGCATGCCCGAATCGGTTGGTTGAGAGTCCGCAGGCACCTCCGTCGAATCCATCGGCAGCGAGTCAGATGGCGGAAGGACGTCGCCAGGTGCTGACCCGTCGGAGGATGGCGGAGCGTCTTGCGTGGGTGGGGGCGGCGGCGGTTCAGATGGTGGCGGAGCACCCGAAGTCGGTTGTGAATCAGCGGCTGGCTGGGAGTTGGGTGCAATGAACAAGCTCGGCCAGACAGCCGGGTCGGCCATGCTGAAATCCGCCTCATCCGGCCACACGGGAACCTGCTGCTGCGCGTTGCTACCCCAGACGATGTTGTCCCCGCCGTTGCTGCCCCAGACGATGTTGTCGTAGTCGCTGCTGCCCCACACGATGTTGTCGTAGTCGCTGCTGCCCCACACGATGTTGTCGTAATCGCTGCTGCCCCAGACGATGTTGTCCTCGCCCGAGCTGCCCCACACGATGTTGTCGTAGTCGCTGCTACCCCACACGATGTTGTCGCCGTCGCCGGCACTGCCCCACACGATGTTGTCGCAGTCGGCGCCACCGCAATCAGAGCCCCAGACGATGTTGTCGTAATCGCTGCTGCCCCACACGATGTTGTCGCAGTTCGGATCGCTGCAGTTGGAGCCCCAGACGATGTTGTCGTAGTCGCTGCTGCCCCACACGATGTTGTCGTCGCCGGCGCTGCCCCAGACGATGTTGTCGTAGTCGGCGCCCGCACTCCCCCAGACGATGTTGTCGCCATCGCCGTCGAGCGCCGAGCCCCAGACGATGTTGTCGTCCCACGCGTTGGCACCCGGCAACAGCACGCCACCCGACAACCGGTGATTGCCCCAGATGATGTGGTGACTCCAATGCGGATTGTTCGGGTACGGCGTGCCAGGCTCGTGGTTGGCAAACGCCCGCGCCATCTCGATGGCGCCCATCGTGTTGAGGAAACCCGCGCCCTGTGTCAGCCCGTTGTAGTCGGGATGGGCCTGAGCGGTGTATTGGAGGATCGCTTTCACGAGGTTCGGCGTCAGTGCCGGATTCGCCTCGAGCATCAACGCAACCGAGCCCGCGACGGCCGGTGACGCCATGCTGGTTCCGCTCAGACTGAGATAGGGCGCGTGAGTGGTCGGAACATAACCACCAACGAGGAACAGGCTCTTCACCGAGAAGAACAGGCTCATCGGATCCGCCAGAGAAATCGTCCCGGTTCCGGGAGCAACCAAATCCGGTTTGGCGGTGTAGTCGAGATACGTCGGACCACGCGAGCTGTAACGCGCGATCTCATCGTCGGTGCGGTTGACCGTGCCCATGCTGCTCGACGCGCCGACCGTCAAGACCCACGGGGCGTTGCCAGGGGCGGTAATGCTGCCGTACTGAGTCTGTCCGTGCAGGTTCCTACCAAGATTTCCGGCGGCGGCAACGACCACGATGCCGGCGTCGACGGCTCGCTTCGCCGCCAGCGTCAGCGGATCGGTCGTAAACGATTCCTGGATGCTCGCGCCAATCGACATGTTGATGACGCGAATGTTGTAGGCATCTTTGTGGGCAACGGCGTAGTCGAGCGCCGCAATGATGTTGCTGATCGTGCCGTTGCCGTTGCTGTCGAGCACCTTCAAGGCAATCAGGTGCGCGCCAGGGGCCATCCCCGCTTTGAACCCATGCGAATCGTGGCCGTTGCCGAGAATCGTTCCGGCTACGTGGGTTCCATGACCGTTGTCGTCGTACGGCTGCGTTTGGCCGTTCACGAAGTCCACGAACGTCGCGACGCGCTGATTTCCGTAGGGGTAGACGCCAGGCCCCATCAGATCGTCATGCCAGCCAGAGACACCCGAATCGACGACCGCGACTCCAATGCCGGCGCCGGTGTATCCGTACGCAAGCTGCGCAGTCCGGGCCCCTGTGGTGACGGCAGTTCGGTTGTTGTGCTTGCGGATGGGACGATCGTGATGAATGCTCAGCACCGCCGGGTGCTTCGCAAGCCGCTTCAACTGGCCATCTGAGAGCTCGACGACCTGGCCGTTATACGTGCGAAGCCGCTTGCCCAACTTGCCGCCGAACGCGCGCACATCAGACGCTGAAGTTTCCCAGCCCGGCTTGAGCTCGATGATCACGCGGCTCCGACCGAGGCCACGATTTGCGCGGCGACGCAGCTCGCGATCGAGCTGCCGTGATCCATCGTCGGGCACTCCTCGAAACTCACGGTCCCGCTTCGCCGCCTGCAGCCTCGCCTGCTTTGCAGCCATGGCCGCTTTCCTTGCAACCCGATTGGTACCGCGCTCCGAATTCGGGGCTGCATAGACCACGCTGCCGACCGTCAGGCTTGCAACCAGCGCCACCAATGCAACTGCGTGTGAGCGTCTCAAAGTGCCTCCGTTGTCGCGGTCCCGTCGGGGACCTTCAGCGAAGGCAGTAAAGGCAAAGCCGCTGCCAAACAGTGCTCGTATGTGCGTGTGGCTAGCTAACGCGTTCCAATCCAGACAGATAACTCGCGGGTCTCGACCGAGCAGTGGAAGGAAGTGCTGCGCAGCGCAAGGCCGTTATGATCCGAAACGGCACATCGCGATCACAGAACAGCGTCGAATCGCTCTTAAGTTGTTGATTGTGCGTCCTGTTCGAAGCTTCACGAAAATGAGACGCGAGGCGTCGTTTCTGGCACATTTTGGAACTTGATGGTGCAGGGCTCTCTTGCAGGTTCTCGTGAGATCGTCTCATTACAGCTACAGAAAATTCACGCAGCTGCACGAGCGGCTCTGATAGGCAACGCGGATCTGGATGTGCCGAGGGCGGGGGAGCCGCCCTCGGCTTCTGATGTCGAATGCTCGGTCGTCTCAGTGGTACTTCGGACCCCAAACGGCTTTGGCTTGCCGCCAGTCTTCGCGAAGGATCGACCACAAGTGCTGATCGTGTCGGACCCCGTCACGCGTGAAGGACCGCCGGAGCACGGCTTCGTGAACGGCGCCGAGCTTCTGCAGTGCGCCGTTGCCCCGTCCGTTGTGGACGCAAGCCCGAGCCTCGAGACGAGTGACGCCGATTTGCTCGAATGCAAAATCAATCACGAGCCTGGCCCCCTCTACGAAAATCCCTGTGCCCCAGACCGTGGAACTCAGGACGAACCCCCATTCCGCTGTTACAAAATTCGGATCGAGGCCGCGCACCTGGAACAGACCCACCGCGACATCCGATCCTTGTGGCACAACGGCAAAGCAGGCGTACCGCCCGGCTACCCGCTCTCGCTCGGCCCACGCGATGAACCGCTCGAATCCCTCGACTGACGTAGGCGGCGGCGATATGAATCTGGTCACCTCCTCGACAGTTAGCAGTTCAAGCAGCGATGCCGCATCAGATCGTCGTAGCTCGCGCAGCGTAAGACGCTGGCCCTTGAGCGATGGCAGCCCTTTCCGCCAGGCTCCCTCGCAAAGCTCGAGCTCGCGTGATGTCGGCTGGCTCGGCGTCACGCGAAGCGTGACGTCGGTCCCAGTGTGTGGTCGTGGCAGCATGGTTTCCATGGATGTCTCCATTGGCGGGTTACCGTCTTCTCCCGCCTAGAAGGAGTACATCGCTGCCCCACACGATGTTGTCGTCGCTGCCCCACACGATGTTGTCGTAATCGCTGCTGCCCCAGACGATGTTGTCGTCGTTCAGACTGCCCCACACGATGTTGTCCTCGTTGAGGCTGCCCCAGACGATGTTGTCGTCACTGCCCCACACGATGTTGTCATCGCTACCCCACACGATGTTGTCGTCGCTACCCCACACGATGTTGTCGATGCCGAGATTCAAACCAATGAGCCTGGAGCCCCAAACGATGTTATCGGCCCACTCGGCCACGCTTCCCCAGACGATGTTGTCGTCGTCGGCACTGCCCCACACGATGTTGTCGTCGCCGGCTGTGCTGCCCCACACGATGTTGTCGTCGCTCCCCCACACGATGTTGTCGGTCCACGTCGACTGATGGTGGGTCACGAGGCCACTACCCCAGACGATGTTGTCGTCCCACAGAATCCTCTGAGCCCAGGTGTAGGATTGGCGGCCGATCGTCGTCGAGCCGAACGATCCGGTTGCTGGACCGGTGAGCCAGTACCCCGGTGCGGCAATCGACCCGTCGATTCGCGCCGCCAGCGAAATTGCTCCTCCCGCATTGACGCCACCAGCACCCTGAGTCAGTTCGTCGTAGAGTTCGCCGGCATCGTCGCGGACTGGGATGGCCGTGAATTGGAGAAGCGCCTTGACCGCGCTGCTCGAGAGCGGTGAGACGGCCAACGGTCCCAGCCGGCGCTTGGTCACGGATGCCATCTGCCGCCCATTGGCTTCGAGAACGGTCGCCACGATGCCCGAGGCCACCGCCGTCGCCATGCTCGTGCCGCTCAACCTGGCGTACCTGCTGACTTCGTTGCCGCGCTGCCGGAGCTTCTTGGTGAGCGTGCTGGTGAGAGGCAGCGTCGACATGAGCGCGTCGCCGGGTGCGACCATGTCGGGCTTGACGAACCCGTCGTACCACGTGGGTCCCCGGGAGCTGTAAGGCGCCACGCGGTCGTCATCGCGCTGGACGGTGTTGAACGTCTGAACGGCACCAATCGTGATCGCGTTCGGGCTGTTCCCAGGAGACGTGATGCCCGCGTACCCGGGCTGACCAGTTTCTGGATTGATGCCAAAGTTGCCTGCGGCAACGACGACCTTCACGCCGGTACGAACTGTCTCCTGCACTGCAATGACGAGCGGGTCGGTCGCTGCTTTCTCGTAGATGGGATGGCCCAATGACAGGTTCGCGACCTGGATGTTGTAACGCAGCTTGTTGTTGCGAACCCACTGAAGCGCTTTGATGACGTCGCTCGTGCGGCCCGAGCCTTCCTCGTCGAGGACTTTGAGTCCAATCAACGTTGCGCCTGGCGCAACACCGCTGTTCGATCCGGCAATCAGACCGGCCACGTGAGTGCCGTGACCATAGTCGTCAAACGGCGCCGTGGACGTGCACGTCTGATAGGTGCAGTCGACGAATGCCGCAATCCGGCCCTTGAAGTCATTCAGCGGCGTGATGCCAGAATCAATCACCGCAACAACCACACCGGTCCCAACAGGAGCCGACTCGGTCAGCCCCAACGTGTCACGAAGGTTATCTTCGTTGACTCGGGCCAGCGCCTGTTGCGCGGTGA
The DNA here is from genome assembly GCA_036556585.1 of Vicinamibacterales bacterium. GTDB lineage: Bacteria > Acidobacteriota > Vicinamibacteria > Vicinamibacterales > JAMQPK01 > DATBJG01. The sequence continues at coordinate 8,776 of DATBJG010000042.1, read as the reverse complement.
CCAGAATCGGCGACTTGCGATATCGAGTCCGGCTGGACTTCCGGGCCTGTTGTTTCGCACTGGCGTCAGCTCTGACGAGTGCATCGATCGACACCGACAGGACCGCGCTGGAGTCCGCCAGCGCTTCGAGGTCTTCGGTGTGAACCTCCGCCGCAATCGTGTTCAGACCCTCGTCAACAGCAACGACGTCACCGTGCTGATCGAGCGCCTGACCGATCGCCCGAGTGCTGCCCGGACGCGTGCGGATGATGACGCGCTGCCGCGAGCTCCCACGATGAGAGTCGCTGCGCAACGCGCGATCGAATTTGTGGTAGTTCCGTGTGTGTTGCGCAGTCGCTGTTGGCGGAAGCCACAGCGACAGGAGCGCGACCACGGCTGTGATTTGCGAGACGCGTGTAAGAATCATGCGCCGGCATAAAGAGCAAATGCGCGGCCATGCGTTCTCGTTCTCGCAAACGCCACTGCGAGAGCGGCTTACACGCGATTACAATTTCAGCGGCTTGTGCAAGCGTGTGACGTATTGCAACAAGGTCCGTGGCCGGACACGCGTTACGGCCTTAGAATCAACGAGTTGCAGGGAAGGGCCTACAGCGGCACACGATGATCGACTTTGGCACATTTTGATCAGGGCGGGGCAGCTACGAGCGCGCAGTTTCTGCGTACTGGGGGAAAAAGAGACCCGCCGACGTTTTTCAGAGCGCCCAGCGCATCAACACCGCGCCTACGGTAAATCCGGCACCCACCGACGCGACAAGCACGAGATTTCCTTTCTTCAACCGCCCTTCCTTGATCGCATCGTCCATAGCGAGGGGAATCGTGGCGGCCGTCGTGTTGCCAAATCGTTCGATATTGATGATCACGCGCTCTTCCGGCAACCCGAGCTTCTCGGCCGCGGACATGATGATGCGGCGATTGGCCTGATGGCTGATGAACAGATCGATCTGTGACGGATCGATTTCGTTGCGGGCGAGTAGACGTCGGCAGATTTCTTCGGTCTTGCGGACCGCGAACTTGAATACGGCCTGACCGTCCTGCTTCACATAATGCAATCGCTGATCGACGGTTTCATGTGATGCGGGCATCAAGCTGCCACCGGCCGGCATGCACAACGCCGGACCACCGCTTCCGTCGATCTCGTGCTCGAAGTCGATGATGCCAAGCGCACCATCGGTCGCTCGAGTGACCACGACCGCGCCGGCGCCGTCGCCGAAGAGCACGCACGTCGCCCGGTCCTTGTAATCGATGATGCTCGACATGACATCAGCACCCACGACCAGGGCATGACGATGAGTCCCTGAAGCCACCATATGTGTTGCCGTGGTGAGCGCGTACGTGAATCCGGAACAGGCAGCTCCCAAATCGAAGCCCCAGGCGCGGGTTGCGCCAATCTTGTGCTGGAGCAGACACGCCGTGCTGGGAAAGATCGTGTCGGGGGTTGTGGTGCCAACCACAATGAAATCAATGTCCTGAGGGGTAAGGCCCGCGCGCGCAATGGCTGCCACCGCCGCCTCTTTGGCCAGATCCGAGGTGGCAACACCCGGTTCGACGATATGTCGCTCGCGGATGCCGACACGCCGAAGGATCCATTCGTCGGTCGTTTCAACCATCTTTTCAAGATCCGCGTTCGTCAGCACGCGTGGAGGGACATAGGTCGCCAGCGAACTGATCTGTACGCGCTGCAGGCAGGGAATGGTCCCGCCTTTGGTATTGAGCGGACGGTTCACCACAGTCGCGAATTCCTTCCAGGGGTTGGCAGCCCGAAGTATGCATACGCCCGCTCGGTCGCCACACGTCCGCGCGGGGTTCGATCCAGAAATCCAATTTGAATCAGGAACGGTTCGAAAATGTCCTCGATGGCATCCTTCTCTTCGCCAATTGCCGCGGCAATCGTGTTGAGTCCCACGGGCCCGCCACCGAACTTGTCAATCACCGTCCGAAGCAACTTGCGGTCGATATCGTCGAACCCGTGCTGGTCGACGTCCAGCAGCTCGAACGCGGCCTGCGCCACCTTCGGCGTGATGTGACCCTCACCTCGAACCTGCGCAAAGTCTCGAACACGACGGAGCAGCCGGTTGGCAATGCGAGGCGTGCCCCGGGACCGAGTCGCAATGGCTTCGGCCGACGCCTGATCGATCCTCACCTCGAGAATGCGCGCAGATCGCAACACGATTTCTTTGATGTCCGCCTCGGTATAGAAATCGAGGCGATGGACGATGCCAAATCGCGCGCGCAGCGGAGAGGTCAACAACCCCGCCCGCGTCGTCGCACCGATCAACGTAAACTTCTGCAACGGCACCTTGACCGACCGCGCCCCAGGCCCCTGTCCGATGACGATGTCCAGCTCGTAATCTTCCATGGCTGGATACAGGATTTCTTCAATGGCGGGGGGCATGCGATGGATCTCGTCGATGAAGATCACGTCGTGCTCGCCAAGATTGGTGAGAATACCCGCGAGGTCCCCGGGCTTTTCGAGCACCGGTCCAGCCGTCGTGCGAATTGGAACGCCCAACTCTGCCGCAATGACGTAGGCCAGCGTCGTTTTGCCGAGCCCGGGTGGACCGTAGAGCAGGACGTGGTCCAGCGCTTCGACTCGTTGTCTGGCCGCAGCAATGGACACCTGCAGGTTGTCCCGAATCCGGTCTTGACCGATGTAGTCGTTGAGCGAGCGCGGACGAAGTCCGGCTTCGTACTGGGCGTCTTCGTCGATCCGGGCAGGGGTGACGGCCCGGGGCTCTGGCGTGGATCTCTTCATTATTTGGACAGTTCGCGCAGCGCCTGCTTCAGCGTGCGTTCAAAATTCGCTTCGCCCCCGTTCTTCAAGGCTCCATCGACGGCCCGTTCGGCCGGCGGCCGATGATATCCCAGGTTCAAGAGCGCCGAGAGCACATCCTCACGCAGACCTGACTGCCCCTCCGTCTGAACCGCCGCTTCAGGAATGAGGCCTGCCGGCAGTCGATCCTTCAGTTCCAGTCCGATACGCTCTGCCGTCTTCTTGCCAATCCCAGGGATACCGGTAAGCCGCGCCACATTGCCCTGTCGGATGGCAGCAACGAACTCGCGTGGTTCGATGCCCGAGAGCACCGACAGCGCCAGCTTCGGACCGATCCCGCTGATGGAAATGAGCCGCTCGAAAAGCTGCAATTCCAGCGTCGTGAGAAACCCGTACAACGCGAGCATGTCCTCGCGCACATGAGTGTGCACGCGCAACCCGACCTCGGCGCCCGGCTCGCCCACGTCGTAAAACGTGGAAAGTGGAACGTGGACTTCGTAGCCCACACCCTGGACGTCGACAACCAATCGGTTGACCTGCTTGTCAAGCAGTCGGCCGCGTAAGTACGCAATCATTTCTTGGTTCGCGTGGGGCCCCACCCCCACGCGCTGCCGTCGCTTACGCTCCGGACCTTGCTAGTAACGATCATCTTTAAACTTGAGGCGGCGCCAGGAGGAATGGCTTGCCGATCGGTGGCCGTTGGCCTTGCCGGCGGGACCCAGATGGTTCAGGTGGCAGATGGCGACCGCGAGCGCATCGGCCACGTCGTGCGGTGCCGGGGCTGTCGTCATGCCGAGCAACAACTTGACCATCTGCTGAACCTGATGTTTTTCGGCGCGTCCGTAGCCCACCACGGCGCGTTTGACCTCCGCCGGCGTGTACTCGGCAACCTGGACGTCAGCTTCCACGGCGGCCAGCATGGCAACGCCACGCACGTGTCCCAGCTTCAACGCACTCCGCGTGTTGATGGCTGCAAACAGGTTCTCGACGGCCACAGAATCCGGATGGCACTCGCCGATCAGCCGCGCAATTTCTTGGTGAATTGTCAGGAGCTTGTCTGTGAACGACACGGTGCCACGGGTGGCAACGGCACCGCAGGTGACCAGGCGGTGGCGACTCCCATCGGTCTCAACGCAACCATAACCGGTGCGCTGAGACCCGGGATCGATACCCAGAACTCTCACGCCAGTGAAGCCTCGATCTCCTTTTCCTCGATGTCGAAATTCGACCAGACGTGTCGCACGTCGTCGTGTTCTTCGAGGGCTTCCATCAGCTTGACCATCTGCTGCGCCTGTTTCCCTTCGAGCTTGACGTAGTTTTGCGGCAACATCGCCACTTCGGAGGCAGCCGGCTCGATACCCAGCTTCTTGACCGCATCCAGCACCGTCGGGAACGCCTCTGGAGCACTCAACACTTCCCAGTTGTCCTCGTCATCTCGCATATCGTCGGCGCCCGCATCGAGCACCGCCGACAACAACGCCTCCTCGTCGGCCTTCCCTTTCTCGATGACGATGTAGCCCCGCTTGCTGAACATCCAGGCAACGCTGTTGGTTTCACCCAGGTTGCCGTTGTACTTGGTCAGCAGATGACGCAGCTCTCCAACCGCGCGGTTCTTGTTGTCGGTCAGCACGTCAATCATCAAAGCGGCGCCGCCAGGGCCATAGCCCTCGTAGATCGCCTCCTCGTAGGACACGCCGGGCTCTTCACCGGTCCCGCGTCGAATTGCGCGCTTGATATTGTCGGCCGGCATGTTTTGCGCCTTGGCCTCGGCAATGATCGTTCGCAGCCGCGGATTCGAGTCGGGGTCGCCACCGCCGGCACGTGCGGCAACGGTCAACTCCTTGATGATGCGCGTAAAGATCCGACCCCGCTTGGCGTCAGCCGCGCCCTTCTTGTGCTTGATTGAATGCCACTTGGAATGGCCTGACATGGCAAGAACTCCCCAAAAACGCGAACAAATTCTATCACACGAGCTCAGGGAAGATGGGGCGGATAAAGCGGATAGGCGGCGTCGTACTCGATCGCTGCAAATATCGTCGAGCGCTTTGCAAGGCAACCTGGAAGAGCGCGACTCCATTTCCTGCAAATCTCGTGGGGTTCACTCCCGGAGGTCGGCTACTGCCTGCCTTTGGCTCGGCGACTACAATATCTGGACCTTTCTCCTCGCCAGGATGAGCCACACATCGGCACGCGGATCCCAGGGGCCGCCATCGTAGTCGCCCAGAATCGCTTCAATCTCCAGGCCGACCTTTTCGAGGCGAGCGCGCATCTGACGCACAGAAAGCGTGCGAAACGTCAACGAGAAGTCTTGTTGCTGCCTCACTGTCCCTCGACGCTCGACAAACCGCTGATCGAAGATCGTGAGCCCGCGCCGACGATCCTGTCTGACCGTCTCGACCAGCGTCACGTACGGGCGCGCGGCTTTCCCTGTCTTCGATCCACCAAATGTGTTTTCGTACCCGCCGCCAGGGCGTCGAAAGCCCCGCAGACGGACACGCTCGCGATATTCGGCCCACTGAGGCAGATCAGGAACGAGATCGACGCCAAGCAAGCCGCCGGGTGCAAGCACACGGGCCACCGAGCGCAGCGTCTCAGTCAGGTCCGACTCGCGCACCAGAGACTGCAAGATTCCGTAGGGCGCCATGACGAGCTGGAATCGCGCGCGGTTGACGAACGGAAGAGCGCGGATGTCACCGCGGACGAGCGTGATGGGCAGTTGTGTGCGTGCTTGCCGGAGCCGACGACGGGCGTGCGCCAGCATCATGTCGGACCGATCGATGCCAATCAGCGGAACTTTCGCGATCCGCCCGACTGGCAATGTCACGCGACCGGTTCCGCTGCCCAGCTCGAGAATGGGGCCCTGCGCCTGACGAGCCAGCCTCTGCCAGAACGCCACGTCCTGACGCCCCAGCGTCTGCGCATTCTCCCAATCATAGAACGGCGCGTACTCATCCCAGCCGTGCCATCCCTCGGCTTTCGGCTTTCGGCTCTCGGGCCTCGGGCGGAGGCTTTCGGGTTTCGGGCCGATACGGTGCTGCGGTAATTTACGCGTCACGGGCAAGCGTCACTCCCAGAGCCGAAGCCGAGGCCTCTCAGCCTAATCAAGGGGCCGCTGCCCGACAGTGGCGAAGAGCATCGTGTGCTGGATCTCGACAAACGAGTTGCCGGCAGCTTTCGCTTCCTCGGCATACCGATCGAGCAGTTTCAAATAGTCCGTACCAAGCCGGCGTATGCTCTCGTCGGGCGCTGTCTCGATCGCTTCCCTGACGGATCGCCGGCGCGCATTCCATACGACCTCCGGCGGGGCGCCCAGTCGGGCTGACGCCACCGGGAACAGCCGCACCGCCGTCGGCTCGATGCCCTGCCGGACGAAAATCCCTGCAATCTGAGGTCCGACGGCCAATTCGGTTGACGTGTCGCGAACTTCGGCGAGCGCTCTGAAGAACAATGCGCCCAGCTCGAACAGTTTTTCGCCGCTTTCGACCGAACTGTACCAGTAGCGTCCGCTGTTGTCGGGCTCGACGACGAGAACCCGCCCGCCGGGCTTTGTCACTCGCGCAAACTCGCGGACCGCGATGTCCAGTTCTTTGATGTGTTGCAGGACGGCCACGGCAAAGGTCGAGTCGAAGGCGTCGTTCGCGAAGGGCAGATGCGACGCGTCCGCCGTAGCCAGGGCAGCTCGGATGTTGTGCGACGCCGCAGCTTCGGCCGCCTCGTGCACACGAGCATGGACACGGTCGATGCCAAACCAGGTGACCTGCGAAAGGCCCAGGCCGCCAAGGCTGACTTCGGCTTTTCCCGTGCCACAGCCGACATCGAGGATGCGATTGCCGGCACGCGGCTGAAGTGTGTCCTGAAGAAACTGTGTGAAAGAAGCATCCCACCATCGATCGCGCAGATGCTTCAACGTTGCTGACGTGAGCGCATCAATTTCCCGAGGGGTAGAATCCGCGTGCATGACCACCTTTTGAACGTTCGGATCGTTCGGATCGTTCGGATCGTTCGAGTCGTTCGGATCGTTCGGATCGTTCGGGGCGTTCGGATCGTTCTCTAATCAGAGACTGCCAGTTCGCCTGGGACTATCGGACGCGTCCGCGGCAGAACTCCACGGCTCGCCAGCCATCCGACGAATCCGAGAATGGCGACAAACACGAAGAGCTTGATCAGGTCCCCACCGCGTGTTTGTGGCAAGACGGTCCAAAGCAGCCAGAGAATCGGCTGGGCCAGACACACGGCCCAAACCGTGCCGTAAAAGTACCGACGTTCGTGCCCTTCGTTTTTGGTCGAGGCCATCACCCGCGGCAGTCGACCACTCAAACCGAGAAGCCAGATTGCCCCGGCGATCGGGAAATAGGCCACCTCGTAGATCTGCCACAGCATCCATCGGCCCGAGACCACCGCGACGATCAGGCCGATCATGTTGAGCAAAGCAAACGTGATGGCGGCGCTCCACGCAAACGTGTAACACACACGCCGATAGAGCGGATTGGGTTTGTCCTCGGTGAACCGGATGATGTAGGGTCGCGGCTCGACGCCCGGCAACCGGCCACGAAGCCCCGCCAGAGCGGTGCCAACGAGCACCAGGCCCAGCCAGAGAGCCATGCGCCGATCGAAGCCACGAGCGAAAAGGTCAAACGTGAGAGGCCCCGGAGCGATGAAAAACACCCAAATCCAGATGGGCCAATGGAGGAACCGATAGTAAAGCTTGTTCCGCTCGCGAATTCTTCGATCAGACGCCCGTTCGACGCGAATACCCGATCGACTGGCAGCTTCCCCGACGCTCGACGACAAGGTCAACGACGTGTTCTCCTGGGCTACAGTGGCCGGTTAGAGACGAGCACGATCTCGGGCAGTTCGTTCCCTTCGAGAAACGCACGAATCTTGACATCAAAGAGCGGCCGGCTGGCCAGAATGTGCGTGGGACCGCTCAACAGATCTTTCACACCTCGATAGTCCTCATTGGTCATCAGACAGTAGACCTCCTGCCCCGATGCAAACTCTTGCCGCAAGGTGTCGAGGTCAAATGCCTCGAAGACCTGCCGTCGCATGTAGAACGCCATGCTCGGCAACGCGAATCGATAGTAACCGATGCGGCTTTCGGACGAGGCCCGTTGTTTGATCAGGTCCACCAGCGGGGCCACGGGCTTGTACCGCTCGAAATCAGGCAAGGTGACCAGGACGAAGACCCAACTCATCACCACGAGCGTACCTGCCAGCGCAATCGTCGCAAATCGAAGACGGCCAAGGAAGGCGAGGAGTGCCACCATTCCGCCACCTGCGCCTGCCAGAATGGCCACCGCAAGGCTCCCCGCCATCGGATAGCGACCGGGCACGACGACAAGGGCACCCAAAGCCACGCCTAATGTGGCGAGAACAGCACCGGCACACCCCAGACTCATCCACGCTGGACGCGGCACAAGTGCAGGGGCACTTCGAAAGGCCTGCACGAGCAGAAGGGCCACCAGCGCGGCCACGGCCGGCACTATGGAAAAAATGTAAAGATCCTGCTTGGTCTGCGAGAAGGTAAAGAAGAGAACGATTGTCCCTATCCAGACGAGCAGCAGACGCTTTATCCGGTCCGGGGTGGTTGTCGTGGCGCCGCGCCTGCCAAATGCCGTGGCTGCACTCACGAGTGCCGCCGGCAGCAGGAGCGACCATGGAAAGAGATCGGTGAGCAGCACCGGCACATAGAACCAAATCCCACGCCGCGGGGTTCCCACCGGCTGTGCATACCGCATCACGTTCTCGTCGATGAAAAACTCCTTGATGTGCACCCAGCCATGCTGCGTATAGAGCGCCACGTACCACGGCAACGCAATTGCCGCCACGAGAACAATGCCGGAAGGAATCAGCATCCGGCGAAGATCACCCAATCGTCGCTCGAGCGCGAGATAAATGAGAATCGCCAGGGCCGGCAACACGACGGCGACGGGGCCCTTCGTGAGGACTCCAAGACCGGCGGCCACGTACATGAGGAGGAGCCATCGGGAGCGGAGGTTGGGGGTT
>DATBJG010000041.1:0-3882 GCA_036556585.1 Vicinamibacterales bacterium | reverse complement strand
GATGTACATGAAGCGGCCGGTCGGGTCGACCGTCGGATAGGGATGGCCGATCCGGTAGCCGATGTCCTCAATCGTGATGGTTCGCACGACGCGATTGTTGTCGTGCGGATCGAGGAGGTAGAGGGGGCCACCACCGGCATTGCGACCGTAGGCCACGATCACGCGGTCGCGCCCCTGCCAGTCTTTGAACCCGGTCATGTGATGGAACCAGTCGGCGCGCGGACCTTCGAGCAGCTTGTCGAGCTTCAGCGTTCTGGCATTGATGACGAGCAAGACGCTCCTGACCTGTTTTGTGGCCGCCACACGGTGCATTTGCCCGATATAGAGCCACCTGCCATCGGGTGAAATGCCGACGCCGTGTGGGTTCTCGACGACTTCCTCGCCAAGGTCGAACAGAGCTGACGCGATCACCTTCTTGGCGTGGGCGTCAATCACCTGCACGCCCGACTTGCGCGTGCCGCCCTTTGGATTGGAGCCGACGCCCTCGCTCGTGAAGTAGACGAGCGGATGCGTCTTAGCGTCCCAGGCGTCGGGTCCGCTCGAATCGTACGTCGCCAGCAGCTTCACCCGGCCGCGGATCGATTCCGTCGTGTCCCATCCCGTGGGCTTGGCGCCGGGTGGAGGGGGTGCCAACTGTCCCGCCTGCACCACCATCGTCGGCGCCATGGACGCGAGCTGCTGTTGCAGGGCCGTGTTGTCTGCCTCAAGCGTCTTGACGTCGGCCGGAGAGGCTCCCTGGGCCGAACAGCCGGCTGTCAGAAGAACGACCGCCAGCGCCCAGCACGAAGTTCTTGTCCATCCGGATAGTGCAGAAAGTTTCATGTGCTTATCCTTTGTACTGCGCGTCGCGGATTCTACAAGGTTCAACGGAAACCTCATACAAGTGTGCCCAAAGGTTTCCGGTAGATGTAGAACTGGCTGGCCCGTTTTCAGTGTGATTACAGGCCAGCGGTTCCCGCTTTCGTCGTAAGAGAGTCCTGAAAGATGCAGGTTCTGTAATGCCCAGTCCAATCCAGTGGATCCCACCCAAGGCTCGACTTATTTCCGGCCTGATTCTGCTCGCACCTGTTCGGTGTGAACCTTGCTAGCAGATTGACCACAGCTCATGCGTTATTGCGCAGGATTTCTAATCCTTACGCTCCTTATTCCGTCACCAATTGCTGCGCAGTCTTCCGCGACGGCCGATGGAATCCGGGCACTGGCGCGCGGTGACGCCGCAGCAGCGGCACGCATCCTTCAACCACTGGCCGAGGGCTCCGAGCCCGATCCGCTTGCGCAGTTCTTCCTTGCCACGATGTACGACATCGGTTCTGGTGTGATGAGCAATTTCTGGCGCGCGTGCGGCTTGTATCAGAAGTCCGCGACGCGAACAAATCCGCTCGCGAGTCAAGCGATCCTGCTGTCCGACGTGATTCGACGAGCGGGACCGAACATTAGTGCCCTCTGCACAAAAGCCAGCGTCAAGGTCTGGCGCGAGCCCTCACCGGTGAAGTTTGTGCTGGGCTCCGACCATTGGATCGCGACCAATGCATCGGGTTTTACGATCGGCCACGGTAGAACAGAGCGCACGGTACCGACTGGCTGGGGCGGTCTCGAATGGGAATTTCTGCCGACTCGCTATACCCGGCTGGAGGTGACCAAACCTGCTGGCATGGTGCGGCACTTCATCGAGTTCTGGTTTTGGATTCCCAACGATCTCGACACGCCAACTGCGTGGTCGCTGATGTGGAGCGTGTACGAGGTGACCAAGGCCGATGCCCAGATGGTGGCGGCCAGCGATGTGACCTATGTGATTGGCAGCCAGCCGCCAACCACTTATCAGGTCCAGGCCGTTGGCCGCCTGCAGGTCAATGCTGACGGCGATGTGGAACGCGCGGTGTTCGGCTCGAACGCTCACATCAGCGTCATTCCCTACCGGGGCGCGCCATGATTCCGCGCTCGCCGGTACGGTCCGGACTCCTCCTGCTTATCGTGAGCGTGCTGCAATTACACCCATCCCACGTTTGGGCGCAAACGACGAAATCAGACGCGATCGAGGCATTTGTACAAGGCGACTACCAGCGGGCTGCTGAGATTCTCAAGCCAATCACCGAAGACTGGCTGGGAGGCGAGATCGACCCCGTCTCCAGTTTCTTTATGGCGTCGCTTTATATGAACGGACTCGGCGTCCCACAGGACGTCGTCCGGGCATGCGCTCTTTACCTGCGCTCGAGCAGGGGGAATGAACCGCTCGCACGGTTGAACATGGCCTTGTCCGACGCGCTCGTGTCCACGCTGTCGACTGACCAGACGTCCGATTGCCTGATGCTGTCGAATCTCGGATTCAACCATGGATTCGAGCCGGTGACGTTCAACCTGGAGAGTGGTCATTGGGTCACAATCGAGATGTCGAGCGGTGGCATTTGGGCCACCGTCTCGTATCAGGGGGAGAAACGAGAAAACAGCGTAGAAATTGGGCTCCATCCGGGCCTCAGGTTTCTGCCCATCGAGCATACGGAGCTTCAAGTCGGCGGCCTCGCGCCTGGAAAACGTCACTTCATCGAGATCTTCACGTGGATGCCAGACCCGTCACTGTCGGGTTGGCAATTGTGGTGGTCGCTCTCAGAGGTTGTACGCGCGAAGCTCGTGCCGGTGTTTGGTGAGATTCTTATTACGGTGCCAGGAAGTGCACCACCTGCAACTCCTCCAGATCTGCGCGAACTGGTCTCCCTGGGGGTGAATCCCCACGGCATGGCCGAGTGGTCCATCCATGTCGGACCGAACACAGGCAGCGAAGCGATTGAGACAGACGTCGAGCGTCAGGAGGTCGAAACCCAGCAACGCGTGCGGAAGGCGGCAGACGGTCGTGTTGACTGGAAGTTGACTCTGGACCCCGAACGTGTTCCCTCATTGACGTACAGCGACGCGGATGGTTGCGGGGACTTGTTCGTGTACGGTTGGTCCGACAATCGGACAGAGTCCATTGCGGTTCGCGCCGACAAGGCGAAGCTTGGTCTGTCCACCACGCCGCGGACGTTCGAGCTATCCAGCCGGCGGGGTTTGATAGACATCACAGTGGACGTCTTCGAACGACCTCGGAACCACTGGAATCACTGTACCGATCTAATTATCAACGATGGCACTCCCCAAGAGGCCTGGCGGGCTGTTGCCGGGACTGTCGCCTTCCGGCTATCGGCGCCGGGTGTGCGCGCGCGCGATCCCAACAAGTATCGCGTGACGATTCAGATCGATGAAGCCGAGTTCGTCAATGCGAGCGGAAAGCGGATTCGGTCGGCCCACCCGATTCGTCTGACCGCAATTGCGGGTCCGTTTGGATATTGAGTTGTCAGTTGTGAGTTGTCAGTTCTCAGAACGAAAACGTAACAACTGATAACTGATAACTGAGAACGGACAACCTATGGTTGCGGTTTGGCCGGCGGCGTCTGCGCGGGTGCGCTCTCGACGGGCGCAGCCGGGGTGGTGGCCGGTGCCTGTTGCTGTGTCGGCGCGGACGCAGGCGTTTGTGGCGCAGCCGGCGCAGGTGTGCTGGCCGGCGGCTTGGGTGCCGGCGTGCCACTCACGACCGACCCTGGTCCACGTTGTCCAAGAATACTCAAGGCCAGCGCGAGCACCATGAACAGGGCCGCCGCGCCCGCCGTGATTTTCGAGAGCACCGTTGCCCCAGTCCGCGCACCAAACGCTGCCTGGCTGCTCCCGCCGCCAAACGCGCTGGCAATGTCGCCACCCTTGCCCTGCTGGAGCAGGATCGCAAACAGCATGACGAGGCACACGAGCACGTAGACTGCAGCAATCAGATAGTACATTACGTCAATCCTTCAATCCCCGAATCCCCAATCCCCAACCCCGAATCCCGAAGAGCGAAGCTCCAAATTATACCGCACG
>DATBJG010000040.1:0-20364 GCA_036556585.1 Vicinamibacterales bacterium | reverse complement strand
CCTTGCGAACGAACGACTTGAGATAGGTCACGAGGTAATTCATCGGGTCCTCCCGCATCGCTTGCTGCGATGCATCAGCGGCGCGTGCGCGCCGCAGTTCAACGGAATCGCTGTCCGTGCGACTGCACGCGACGGGACCCGACAATCGCAACTGCTGTGCCACGCGTTCGCGTGTCGTGCGCTCGAGTTGCCGTAAGTGATTCTGTGTGCGCGGGGTGACGCGGCAGCGAACCGTCGGAGAAGGGGTCTGCGCGTTCCGAAACGTGCCACACGTGCACGGTGGGTTTACGCGACTTTCGTAAGGCGCGATGCGAATTTGTGTGTAGAGTGCGTCGGGAAGCCTCGCCTCCGCCTGCCGGCCCAGCGCCACAATCGACGCAAATATTCTGATAATCGCCCGGAATGACACAGTAAGGATGCGGTCCAGACCGTCCGGTACGTGGATTGCGAGAAGAACGGGATTAATGGATCAAGCCATGCGTCCAAGGTCGCGCTGGAGAGCGCTGGAAATCATCGGTTCGACCCTGTGTTTCGCCCTCGTCGTGGGCGGCCTGATTGCGATTGACCCCCGCGTACGGGAGCAGGTGACGTCTCAAATCTCGAGCCAAAGCTTCTCGACCTGGGGCGGTCGCCTCACTGCCGCAATCCCCGTCCTCGTAGAGGTCGCCCGGAGCCAGAGCATCGACCATGCGCCGATGGTGGTGTTCGGATTGGTTGCCGTGGTGCTCGTGCTCTTCCTGCTGAGGACCTGACCTTACATGCCCCTCGTCATCGCCATCGAGCCGGATTCGCGCCAGGCCGGCATCGTGAAGCGCCTGGTACGCGAGCACGTTGGCGCTGAAATTGTTCTCGCCGACAGCAAGGACGCCGCGATTGTCGTGCTACGCAAGCGGGTGCCCGATCTGATTCTGGTGAGTGCACTGCTCTCGCCCCGTGACGAAGCCGACCTGACCGATCGCCTGCGCGAGCTCGAACAGGCCGAACACCTTCAAACGCTCACGATTCCGCTGCTCGCCGGTGGACCCAACGGTGAGTCGCGCAACGGCCACAAGGGCGGGTTGCTCAAGAAGCTGCGGCGCAAACCGACCCAATCTGCCGCCATGGAAGGCTGCGACCCGGTCGTCTTTGCCGACGAGATCAAGGGCTATCTCGATCGCGCGAACGAAGTGCGGGCGCACATTCAGGAATCGGGCAAACGGAAACAATTTACCGTCAAGCCCGAACCCATCATCGTCCAGAGCCGCGCGGAGGAGCTCAAGACACACCGCCTGGAAGCCGCCAACGCAGACACAGCGGGGGCAACCGCGACAGTGGAGTGGGAGGAGCAGGAAGCCGAACGTCTCGAGGCGGAGCGTCTCGAAGAAGAACGTCGTGAAGCGGAACGGACGCGACGGGCCCGTCTTGACGCGGAGGCGCGGGAAGAAGCAGAACGGATCGAACGAGCACGCGAAGCAGAGCGGCAGGAAATCGCACGGCTCGAAGCCGAACGGCTCGAAGGGGGCCGCCGCGACACGGAACGCGCGAAAGCCGACGAGCGTGAAGCTGCCGAGCGTGAGGTCGCACGCTTTGAAGTCGAACGCCGCGAGGCCACGCGAGTCGAACGGGAGCGCATCGAGGCCGAACGCCGCGAAGCGGCGCGGCGCGAAGCTGGGCGAATCGAGGCCGAAGAGCGTGAAGCCGCGCGCCGGGAAGCGGAACGGCAACTGGAAGCCGAGCGCCAGGAGCTGGCTCGTGCGGAGCGCGAACGGGCCGAGGCCAAACGTCGCGAGGCGGCACGCCGTGAGGCTGAACGGCTGGAGGCCGAGCGGCGCGAAGCAGCCCGTCGCGAAGCCGAACGACTGGAAGCCGAACAGCTCGAAGCGGCGCGCCGTGAAGCTGAGCGCATCGAAACCGAGAAGCGGGAGGCCGCGCGCAAGGAAACCGAACGACGACTCGAAGCCGAACGTCAGGAGCTCGCACGGCTCGAGCGGGAGCGGGCGGAAGCCAAACGTCGCGAGGAAGCCCGACGTGAGGCGGAACGCCTGGAAGCCGAACGCCTCGAGGCCGCGCGACGCGAAGCGGCGAGACTGGAAGCTGAGCGGCTCGAAGCGGCCCGACGAGAGGCTGCGCGCCTGGAAGAAGAACGTCGCGAGGCCGCACGGCGCGAAGCGGAACGTCTGGAGGCCGAGCGCCGTGACGCAGCGCGTCGCGAAGCCGAGCGTCTCGAAGCCGAACGCCTCGAGGCCAAGCGGCGCGAAGCCGAGCGCCGGGAACGCGAGCGGCAGGAAGCCGAGCGCCTCGAGGCGGCCCGGCGCGAGGACGAACGTCGTGAGGCCGAACGCCGCGAGACCGCTCGCCGCGAAGCGGAACGCGTGGAAGCCGAACGACGAGAGGCGATCCGACGCGAAGCCGAACGCCTCGAAGCCGAACGCCTCGAAGCGCAGCGCCAGGAAGCGGCGCGCCTGGAGGCGGAGCGACGCGAAGCGGAACGACTGGTGGCCGCGCGTCGCGAAGCAGAACGACTCGAAGCCGAGAGGCTCGAGGCCATTCGCCGCGAAACCGAACGGTTGGAGTGGGAACGCCGAGAGGCAGCCCACCGCGAAGCGGAGCGGCTCGAAGCGGAGCGACGGGAAGCCCTCAAACGTGAGATGGAACGGCTCGAGGCCGAACGCGTCGAGGCGTCCCGCAGGGAAACCGAACGACAGTCCGCGTCGCGCCGGCCCGCTCAACCCGAACGCGACTGGGACGAAGACGCGGTCGAGCTGTCCGGAGAGATTGACAAGATCTCCAAGGACGCTCGTCCCCGCACCAAGCCGGTAGCCGTCGAGAAGCCGTCGAAGAAAAAAGCCACCAAGCCTGCCAAGCCCAAGCCCGAGCAGGACGAGTGGGGCCTCTACGATCCGGCGCAGTGCGGCTTCGATGCGCTCTTTGCAAAGATCGAACAGACGAGGAAGGAAGACGAAGAGCGCGAGGCAGAAGAAGACAACGAGAAGCCCAGGCCGAGCGTGCGGGCGCGCGCGTCGAGCGCGGCTCCGGCTGCGGTTCGGTCGTCTCGCACTGTGTCTACGCCGCGTGAGCGGTCGGGACTGGCGCCGCTGGCCATGTGGGCCCATGCCGAAATGGACCCGTTCTTCGGCGACGCCGCCAAAGGGTGGAGCGACGACCTTCGCGGGCTCATGGGTCAGCTCCAGCTTCCAACGGCCGTCGCCGCCGTCGGCTACGCCACTGGCTGCCACATCCGCCGTGTGCGCGTGGCACCCCGCGAGCGTCCCAAGCGCAAAATGAGATCAGACGAGCCGGTCGTGATTCTCTCGCGACGGCGCCTACGCGAGTTGCGCCAGAAGAATGGCGACGCCCCTTACTAGGCGCTCGGAGTTCGGCTCTCGGCTCTCGGGGCTCTCGGAGCTCGGCTCTCGGCTCTCGGCGGATACCGAACCGAAGCGGTTAGAGGCTCGAGCCGTATCGCATGTCTTCAGCTTTCTTGCGCTGCTGATTGCTCTCGCCCTTCTCGCCCCGACGGCAGCGGACGCCGACCTCTGGGGCCAGCTCACGTACGGGCGGGATATCGCGCGGCATGCGTGGGTGCACACAACCGACCCCTACTCTTTTACCAGCGACCGGCCGTGGATTAACCACGAGTGGTTGTCCGTCCTGATTTTCTGGGCCGTTTACGCGGTTGCCGGCGCCCCTGGCCTCGTCACGCTGAAACTCCTGGTGGCCTGTGCGATCGGGTTCTGCGTGCTGACGGTCTGGGAACGCTACACCCTGTCGCCGAAGTGGCGGGATGCGCTGCTCTTCATTACCGCCTGGGGGTTGTGGCCCCTTTTCTCGACCATTCGTCCGCAGGTCTTTTCACTCGGTCTGCTGGCGGCGCTCCTCCTGATTCTCGAACGATTTCGAGAGCGTCAGCAGCGCACGCTGTTCCTTCTGCCGTTGCTGTTTGTGCTCTGGGTCAATTTGCACGGCGGCTGGCTGGTGGGCGCCGGGGTGCTGGTGTTGTTCGTCCTGTGCACGTTGTTTGATCGCAACACGAACCGCCAGTCTCGCCTTCTCCTGATCGCTGCGGCGGCAGCATCCGCGGCGGGCACGCTCATTAATCCGTACGGGCTTCAGATGTTGACGTTTCTCTTCCAAACCGTACGGCTCGACCGGGCCGACATCGTCGAATGGCAGCCCGTCACCCAACTCCCGCCCGTGGTCCTCGTGCTCTGGTGCGTCCCAACGCTGATCGCACTTGGGGCAGTGTGGCGCGGCCGGCGAGATGTACCCCTCTTCTCAATACTCACGATCGCAATGCTGGGAATCGCGTCGTTCCGTGTCGCGAGGCTGGGCGGCTTCTACGCACTCTCGGTTGGAATGCTCCTCGCACCATACCTCAAAGCCTCCGCCACCCCTTTACGTACTTTCCGCGAGATTCGGATCTGGCGCCCAGCAGCGGTCTGCACGCTGGCGGTCACTTTGGTCGTCGCGTGTTTTGGCCGACAGATTACGATGGACGGCGCGTGGCTTCCGGAACGGGCCGCAACGGAGTTCGTCAAGACTCACGGCCTGACCGGACGCATGTTGACCTGGTTTAACTACGGTCAATACGCGATCTGGCATTTCTCCCCGGCAATTCAAGTGTCGATGGATGGACGCCGAGAGGCCATCTATAGCGACGACCTCCGCGCGCTTCACTGGCGCATTTACCGCAACGAACCTACCGCGCTTGCCGATGTCGCCCGCCTCGATCCGGATTACATCTGGCTGCCTGCAAATTTTCCGGTCGTGACGCGCCTGCAAAACGCCGGGTGGCATCCGTTGTTTACCGGTTCACGCTCGACGCTCCTTGGAAAGCGAACGGTTGGCATGCAGACTCGCGTCAACACGACGGCGTGTGGGTCATCAAGTCCCTGCTCGAGGGCCAGCTACTTCCCGGGACCCTGACGGTTCTAGGGTTCTCTAGAACCTTGGAACCCTTAAACCGACCTTTCCTCGAGTGACGGCCGTATTGTAGAGTCACCCAGAGACGCCGACGTCCATGGTGTCTTCGTCGTAGCACATCGTATTTTCGTCGTGCCCTTGGTTCGTTTCCATTCCTTGGGTGAGAAAGCATGGCACGACCTCTTGCGTTCATCACGACGCTGTTGCTTGCAAGCGCAACATCGGTGACCTCCGGGCAACAAGTGCCTCTGCCAGTGATCACAGCTGACAAGGGGACACCACCGGCCGGGTTGCGTGCAACGAATGGATTCAGCCCTCGACTCACACGCGACCAGCCGATCCCGCCCGCCGAGCTTGCAGCCTTCATCGATGGGGTCGTACTCCAGACGATGGCAACCGATCACATTGCGGGGGTTTCCGTGTCCGTCGTGCAGGCGGGGCGGGTGGTTGTCAAGAAGGGGTACGGGTTTGCGGACCTGGAAGCCAGCCGCCGCGTGGACCCTGACACCACGCTCTTTCGGATTGGATCGATCACGAAGACCTTCACGTGGATCGCGTTGATGAGAGCAGTGGAAGCCGGCAAGATCGGTCTCGACGATCCTGTTAACGACCATCTGCCGGCGGAGCTTCAGATTCCCGACCAGGGCTTCACGCGGCCGATTCGCATCCGGCACCTGATGACCCATTCACCCGGTTTCGAAGATCGGGCTCTGGGCGGGCTGTTCGAGAGGGATCCGACGGAGGTTCGGTCTCTCACGCGTTACCTTCGCGAGGAACGTCCCGTTCGCGTACGCGAGCCGGGGCTTGTCAGTTCGTATTCGAACTATGGTGTGGCGCTTGCTGCGGCGGCACTCCAGCACGTCGAAAGCCGTCCCTGGCAGGACGCGATTGAGGCCGAGATTCTCGGGCCGCTCGGTCTGACCAACACGAGCGTGCGCGAGCCGTATCCGTCGCGCGCCGATTTGCCCGTTCCGATGCCGAAGAATCTGGCCGCGAACATGTCGAAGGGGTACCGGTGGACTGGCGTCAATTTCGCGGCGCGCGACTACGAGTACATCACGCAAATTGGACCCGCGGGCGTGATGTCGTCAAGTGCCGGTGACATGACCCGCTACATGCTCATGCTCTTGAACGACGGCGCGCTCGACGGCGTCCAGGTGTTCGGGGCGGAGACCGCGAAGGCCTTCCGTTCACCAATGACGTCGCTTCCACCTGGCGTGGGCAACTGGGACGCGGGCTTCATGGATGGACTCCTGCCTGGAGGCTTTCACAGGTTCGGTCACGGCGGGGCCACGCTTTCGTTTTTCTCGAATATGGCCGTTGTCCCCGAACTTCGACTCGGCGTGTTCGTCACGACAAACACCGAAGGTGGCGCGAGGCTGACCGGCGTGCTCCATGGACGAATTGTCGAACACTTTTACGCGCCCACGGACGGGCCACCTGTGGGATCGCCGGAGCTCGTCAAGGTTGCGTCCCTGTATCGAGGGGACTACCTGCAGACACGAAGACCCTACCGTGGACTCCAGGCCTTCTTGCTGCGACTGATGGCGACACGGGTGGATGTAACGCGCGACGGATACCTGACGATGGGGTTGATAGGACAAACTCAGCGATTCGTACCTGGGGACCGTGTCGACCAGTTCAGATCGGTCGATGCGTACAGCGGACCATTCGGTGGTGTGCTCTTCACCCGCGAAGGCGGCCGCGCGGTTCGAATCGAAGCGCTGGAGTTGGCGCTCGAACGGGTTGGAACCGTGTTTCAGCCGTTCACGTTGTTCGCTGTCGCGGCCATTGCGCTGGTGACATCGCTTGCGGTTCTTGTAACGGCGCTCGTCCGCCGCGGGCGAGGTCTGCCAGCCACGGGTGCCGAACGACTTGCGGGCTACCTCCAGACAACGTGCGCGATCGTCTGGATCGCAAGCGTTGGAGCCTTCGGAATGTTCCTGGCAAGCGCGATGAGAGATCAAGCCGAGCTGGTCTATCGCTGGCCGACACCTCCCATGCTCGCGTTCTCAACCCTGTCGCTGGTAGGTTCTCTCTTGTCGGTCGGCACGATCCTGATGTTGCCCTCGGTGTGGCGCCGCGTTCCGGGTATCACTGGTTGGACGTGGTGGCGCAAACTGCGTTTCACCGGAGCGGCGCTCGTCTTCGCAACGTTTGGTGGTTTCCTGGCGCTCTGGGGAGCGCTGCAGCCCTGGAGCCCTTAGTTCCGCACCGGTTCGATTTCTCCGTGCAGACGTTTCCTCTGGATACTGACCTCGTAGTTCTTCTCGAGGTACTCCACGCCCTCGGCCGTAATGGTCAGGTTTGAGTTGTCGTCGCGGTGCAGCAGTTTCTTCTGGGCGAGATACCAGATGGTGAATTCAAGGTGTTCGCGCGGCCGTCCGATCATTTCCTCCAGGTCGGGGGCGAACACGGACGGACTTCCGGGCTCCATCCGCCGCCTCGCGTAGAGGACTTCCAGAAGCGTCAGCCGCACGACCTGCTCCATGTCGAAGTCGTTTTCTGCCCGGGCGCCATTCGAGACCAGACGCCACCGATCCTGTCGCAACTGATGATGCGCGATGTCGTACCGCGCGCGTTTCTCAGGGTTGCTCAGAACGTCGTAGGCTTCCTGGATTGCGCGGAATCGGCTGTCGTCGCCCGTGTCACGGTTGTCTGGATGAAAACGCTGAGCCAGCAGACGGTAAACACGGTGGATGGTTTCGGGCTCGGCGTTCGAACTGACCTGGAGAACGTCGTAATAGTCGACCGTTCGGTCGTCATTCATGGGTAACTACCCCTGCGATTTGCGTGAAGACACTCGAGGCGTCTGAAGCCTTGCAGCAAGCCACGTACCTGCGCAACTACAGACGCTGCGCGCGGGTGAGGGGTTAGGTGAGTTCAATTTTGAAACTGGATTTCGAAACTGTAATTCTCAGTCCTGCTTCACGCGAGCCTCGAGCCCGGTCACCTGGTCTTTGGGCGACGAGAGGACGATGAGGGTCTGGGTCCGAACGACGCCGGGACGCGTCTTGATTGTTTCGTCGAGCAGCCGTTCCAGATGGGCAAGATCGCGGGCCCAGATCTTGAGCAGGAATGGGAATTCACCGGAAACATGATGGCACTCTTCAATCTCGGGCAGCTTCAGTACGGAGTCGATGAAGCGTCGCTCGTGGTCGCGCTCTTGGATGGCAACCTGAACGAACGCACATGTCGTGTAGCCAGCCGACTGCGGGTTGATGAGCGCAACATACGCGCGGACATCTCCACGGGCGCGCAACTTCTTCAAACGCTCGTTGACCGCGGACACCGACAGCCCGACGTGTTGCCCGAGTTCGGCCAGAGAACGGGAGGAATCCTGCTGCAGGAGGTTCAGGAGCCGGGCATCGACGAGATCCACACGGGCCATCACTGGTGACTAAGATAGCTCTGGCTCTCGGGTCTCGGCTCTCGGCTCTTGAATCGCGAATGTCATCGGAGTCGTCTAGATCTACAGCAGGATGTCGATCGTACTCTGGGTGCTTGGTGTCGCGCTCGTCCTCGTGGGCATGTTCGGCATGGTGATGCCGGCGCTGCCTGGCCACGTGCTGATCTTCGCCGGTTTGGTCACCGGCGCCTGGGCTGATGGTTTCACGCGCGTCGGGTTCTGGACGCTCGCACTCATTGGTGTCGTGGCGCTCGCGAGCTACGGCATCGATTTCGCGGCAGCCGCCCTGGGAACACGGCGCCTGGGCGCAACACCACGAGCGATGACCGGCGCGGTTCTCGGAACCCTGTTTGGCCTGTTCTTCGGACTGCCAGGCATCATCATCGGCCCATTTGCCGGCGCCGTCGTTGGCGAGCTCACCGCGACGAGGGACTTGGTACGGGCGAGCAAGGCCGGCGTCGCCGCCTGGATTGGATTTGCCATTGGAACCGCCGTCAAAGTCGGTCTGGCGTTCCTGATGGTGGCCATCTTCCTGGCGGCCCTCGTGTTTTAGAGCGGTTTTCCGTTCACGTCCAAATCGGTCGTTCGGACAGGATGGCGCTCTTCCGCAGGCGCGAAAGTTCCGAGACACCGTCTTCCAGGGTTTTCACGCCGGTCGCCAACTGCTTGCGTCGCGCGCGGGTCAAGCTGTCTGCGGGCATCTCGCAGAGGTAGTAGTGTCCCCGCCAGTCTGGTTCGCGTCCGAACGGCACCGACCACACGAGTTTCGAGTCGGCACCGACAATCGACCACGTCATCCCGGCCCGAAGCGGATGGTGCACCGAGGGGGCGGATTCGACGAGGGCTTTGTCCGCAGCGCTGAGAAGCTCGAAACAGAAGTACTTCAGGAACTCAGGCCCGCCCTTGAGGCCGGCAACTTCGCGTCGCGTCGCCAGCCGCGCAGTGAAGAAATTGTACGTCCACGCGTTGTACGTGGCGCGGGGAACGACATACATGCGGCGCAAGTCCACGGACACGCGTGGCAGCGTCGTGCGTTCCAGGGCGAATTCCACCATCCGGGAGGTATAAGCAGCGACGTCGTTGTGAAGCTCGTTGGCGAGGCTCCCTGACTCGGCCAGCTGTTGCAGCTCGCGCCATATGGCGCGTTTGGCTGCGCGCCGTTTTCCGAGAATGCTGAACCAGCGCTTCGAAGCCAGCGCGGTAACCGAAGCCCGGCCATCGGTTTCCGTCCAGTGTTCGAAACTTTGCGGACGCGAAAGTCGGCCCGAATAGATGAGCGTGCCTTTGCGGTGAACAATCCAACCCATCGTTGTCCCAGGCCCGGAGAGGAGGCACACGCTGGAGGGGGAAGGACGCAGCGTGCGAAATGATCTTCAATTCTTTATAGCAACTGACATGCCGCGAGCGATGGCACGCAGCATCGAAGGTTCCGCTCCGATCCGTTTCACCTTTCGCTCGCGCTCATGACAAAACCGAGCCTGGGGGTTCAACTTCGTCACGCCGGTAGCCCACCGCCTACCACCACTGACCACTGGCCACTATGTCCCACCCCCTAGTGCGTCAGCGTCCGCTGCGCGCCGCGCATACGCGAGCAGGAGCTGCAGTGCAACGCCCTTCTGGTAAATGGCCTGCGGGAAAAACAGACAATGGTGCAGGAGTCCTCCCTTGGGAGCCCACCAGCCTCCCAGGGCATGCCCCCTGCTCATCGAGCCGACCTCGCGTTCGTTCAGCGCCATCGCCCCGAGCGGACCACCCCGCGTGGGGGTACTCATGACAACCAGCAGACCCCTCCCGAACAGCGGATCTTCGCAATCGGTCGTGACCTCGAGGATACTTCGAGCCGCCTCACCCGAATGCAGCCGGAACGAGGCCTGGAAGCCCTGGCCGGTCCGCACGGTGTGCGCGTGCATTTGGGCCTTCAACACATCAGCACATTCGGAGATCTCGGACTCGTCCCAGCACGGACCCGCATGTTTCGTTCGCCGGTCTTGCAGCAGGTTGCCGCGCCGGAGTGAAAGGGAAGACGGAGCCTTGGCCTCAGTGTCTACTTCCGGCACAAGTCCGACCCGGCCGAGTGTCTTCGACTGTGCAAGAAGCCTGGCCTCGGCGGCTTGCATCCGCGCGGCAGCAGGAAGCGCCGTCATGACCCAATCGATAGTGTCATCTCGTACCTCGAAGCTCGTCGCCAGCTCGAGTCGCGAAGGGTCACCCGCGCGCCGGGCAAGACCTGCAACTGTTGGGACAGGGAGTTCTGCCGACAATTCTGCAAGCTGCGCGAGCGATCCCGGAAACCACTCGAACGCACCTGTCCGAAGCTGAACTCTCCTGGCGCCGTCTCCTGAGGCCTCCAACCAGGCGCGCTGCGGCGCTCCCCAGAGCTGCCACCACACCCCACCCATCTCTTCGGCCGTCTTCTCACTCTTCACACCCAGGACTTCGCCCAGGCGTGTGATTACGTCGTTCCCCAAATCTGCCGCTGGCATCTTCGTACATTCCTCCTTGCAACGTATTTCCCAACCTCTCATCAGACCATGGGCGGGATGAACCTCCATTGACAGGGGCTGCCAATCCGTTGATATTTGGCGCCAGAGCGCGAGTGAGCCCGTCATGCCAGCCGCCGAGAGCGGAAAATCAGGCCCCGCAGGGGGCGTTCGGTCGGGTCGTGCGGCCACCGTCCTGACATGGGTGCTGCCGCATCTGCTGGCGTACGTGGCCACTTGCGGCCACGATTCAACGTCGCTTCGCCTGCTCCCCGGCCTTCGTGGACGAAATCTGGATGACCCCGACACCCGCGTCGGCGACAGCGCTGCCGTCGAGGCCTGGAGGCTTGCCGAAGAAGTGACGGGCGACGATGCGCTCGGTTTGCACATGGCGCAGTCGATTCCCTCTGGGGCACTGGATCTCCTCGAGTACGCGTTCCGCTCGAGCCCGACACTCGACAGTGCTTTCAAGCAACTCGCGCGGTACGGTCGAGGGGTCGGCGAGCACGCGCCACCGGTGCTCGAAACGAAGGACAACACTGTGTCGGTGAGCTGGCGCGACCTCAAGCAGCGCCAGCGGACCGAATTCGCGATGAGCTTCCTCGTCCGCCTTTCCCGGGAGGCCACAGGCGCATCTCTCGCGCCGGTGGAGGTGTCGTTCGCCCACGGGCCGCCGCAAAACCTGTTCGAGCACCGCGCGTTTTTCAGAGCGCCACTGCGATTCGAAACCCTGTCGAATCAGCTGCTGTTCGCCCGCTCGGATCTGGCCTATCCGCTTCGAGGCGCGGACCCTGCGCTTTCGGGAGTCGTGTGTCGCCGGCTGGAAAAGATGTTGACTGCGGCTCGCGCCCAGCAGGAATCGACGGCCGCGCAGGTTCGGCGTGTGCTGCTGGAGAGTCTGGCGCGCAGGGAACCCACCGTCGAGGGGACAGCCCGAGAGCTGGGTGTCAGCGAGCGCACGATGCATCGCCGTCTTCGGGCAGAAGGTACTTCGTTCAGGAGCACGCTGGATGCGGTCCGGGGGGAGCTCGCGGCCGACCTGCTGCGCGAGCGCCACATCGGAATTGCCGAGATTGCATTCGTGCTCGGCTACTCCGAGCCGGCGGCCTTCTACCGCTCTTTTCGGAGGTGGACGGGACAAACGCCTCTCGCCTTCCGTCGCGCGTCACGGACGGCTTAACAGGGTTCTAAAGTTCTAGGGTTCGAAGGCGCTCTAAGGTTTAATGGGCCACCATGCGCACTCTCACAGTTGTCCTAAGTGTTGCTCTCGCTGGCGTTTCGCTGGCGATGGTTCCGCAGGATCCCACACTCGTCACCGATCCTCCTGAGCGATTCAACATGCGAGTGGTGACCACGGGACTCGACGGACCGTGGGAGCTGACCTGGGGACCAGATCAGCACTTGTGGGTCACGGAGCGAAGAGGAAGACGGATACTTCGAGTCGATCCTGCGGACGGGACGAAAAGTACGGTGCGTGTGCTACCCGAAGTTCATCAGAGCGTCACGCAGGACGGGTTGCTCGGCATGGCGCTCGACCCTGAGCTGCTTCGCGGCACCGGCCGCGACTACGTCTACGTCGCCTTTACTTACGATGATGCTCCTGGTCCGGAGCTCGTGCGTCGGCTTGCTGTCCGTCGCTATCAATACGACGCGACCGCACGCGTGCTGCGAAACCCGGTGGATCTGATCCTCGGCCTGCCCGCGCACGACGACCACCTTGGTGGCCGGCTGGTGCAAGGCCCGGATCTGAAGCTGTACCTCAGCATCGGCGATCAGGGGAGCAACTTTGGGCAGAATCGGTGCAACGCCAACCACGCGCAGGATCTGCCAACCGCGGCGGATGTGACCGCCCGGGACTCATCGAAGTATCAGGGCAAGATTCTGCGCCTCGAGGTCGACGGTTCGATCCCTGCCGACAACCCGCTCGTCAACGGCGTGCGGAGTCACGTGTTTTCGTACGGTCATCGCAACCAGCTCGGCCTCGCGTTCGGCCCGGGCGGTCGGTTGTACGAATCGGAGCATGGACCAAGCACCGACGACGAGGTGAACCTGATCGAGGGGGGTCGCAACTACGGCTGGCCGAACGTTGCAGGCCATCGCGACGACAAGGCGTACGTCTACGCCAACTGGTCGGCGTCCGCATCACAGCCGTGCAGCAGTCTGCCCGAGGGTGACGCCATCCCTCCGTCTGTGCCGACACAAACCGAAACCGCATGGACCAATTCCGCTTTTTCTCCTCCGCTCCGCACCTTTTTTACTGTGGACGCAAGCGACAAAGTTCGCGGCATCGGAAGCGCCACGATTGCACCTGGCGGCATTGACGTTTACACGAACGAGCGCGGGATTCCAGGATGGCGAAACTCACTTCTGGCCCTCAGTCTGATCAGGGGCGCCGTCTACCGACTCCCCCTTGCGCCCGACGGTCGATCCATCAGCGGACCCAGTGTCGAATTGTTCCGTTCTGCAAACCGCTATCGCGACATCGCGCTGCATCCCGACGGGCGTACGATTTATCTGGCCACAGATCCGGAAGGCCCCAGTCGCGGTCCGGATGGCGCACCGCGCACGCTTATGAACCCCGGAAGCATTCTGGAGTTCACGTACGTCGGGAACTGAACCACAGATCAGATAATATTTGGAGGATACGTGGGATCTCCGTGTAGAGGTCTGACGAAAGGTATGTTCATGAGCAGGCTGTTGCTCTTATCGCTCGCTCTCGGTCTCATGTCTCGCGTTGCGCCGCCCATACACGCGCATCACTCGTTTGCGGCCGAGTTCGACGATCAAAAACCGTTGAAGCTGACGGGAACGTTGACGAAAGTCGAGTGGACGAATCCGCATATCTGGTACTACGTCGATGTGAAGAACGCCGATGGCACGACGACCACGTGGGCGTTGTCGGGGGGTGCACCGGGTCAGTTGATGCGACGAGGGATCAGGAAAGAGGCGCTGGTTGTGGGCTCGGTTGTCAACGTGGAGGGATTCCGCGCCAAGGATGGGTCCAACAACGGGGTTTGGCAGCCGGGTCACCTACCAGGATGGCCGCAACGTTTTCACCGCACTGCAACAGGATCGCCCCGGCGGCAAGTGCCGGGAGAATTGAACGCGGATTCGGATCACGGGACGCGGATTACGCGGAGACCAACGAATGAATGATCGTTTCGCCTCGCTGAGAAGCGCCACGGCCTCGGCGCTCACGGATGGACCGGGGACAACGCCTACTGAACTGCGACAAGCCATCATCCAGGGAACTTGTCCACGCGAGCTTACAGCGCTGGTGCAAAAGATCCGCACCAGGGCCTACACGGTGACCGATCAAGATCTCGACGCGCTGAGAGACCGCTACAGCGAAGACCAGTTGTTTGAAATCATCGTGACGGCCGCGTTTGGAGCCGCGCGCGATCGCCTCGAAGCGGCACATCGGGCATTGAAAGACGTATGAGACTTCGCAGGGTCGAGCAGGGCGATCGGCTCTCGGTCAGGATGCTCTACGCAATCGTGCGAATCGTCTCGGGCTTTCGCGCTCCCGATGTCGTGCGCACATTGGAGTACAGGCGACCGTTTTTCGGTCGCCCGCATTCCGACCACACGCAAGCCGTCATGCGTGGCCCTTCTGAATGGTCCGTGGGCGAGCGAGAACTGTTTGCGGCCTTCGTATCGCGGCTCAACCAGTGCCGGTTTTGAACGAATGCCCATGCCGCGGTCGCGGCATCGGCCCTCGAGAACGACGAATTGACCCGGCTCGTCCTGGACGATTACACCACCTCGCCCATCGATGAGAGGCTGCGCGCCACGCTCCGGCTGCTCGAGAAAATGACGCTCGACCACGACGCGCTCGGACCAGACGACTTCCGCGCGGTCCTTCAAGCCGGGGTGTCCAGACAAGCCATTCAAGACGCCCTGGAAGTCTCGTTCCTCTTCAATATCTATGACCGGCTGGCCGACGCGATGGGATGGGATGTGCCGGCGCAGGCCAGCGGGTATTATCAGGTCGCCGCAAAGAGACTGCTCAAACACGGATACCGCTAAGGAGGATTCCCATGCGCAGTCGGCTCTCTCTGCTCCTGCTGACGCTGCTGGTCGCTCTTCCCCTCGTCCACTCTCGCGCAATGCAGGCACCGAAAGAGATCAAGATCACGAGAGACGTCAAGGTCATCTCCAGCGCCGGCGCGCGCGCCCTGGCCGACGCCTGCACGGCGTGGGCCGAACAGAACAAGCAGGTCGTGGCAATGGCGATCCTCGATTGGGGCGGCAATCTCATCGAGTTCCACGCCATGGAAGGCGCACCGATGAACGCCATCGATACGGCACTCTTGAAAGCCAAGTCGGCGTTGCGGTGGCGGCGTCCCACGTCCGAAACCAACAAGATCGTCCGGAGCGGCGAGAATCTGGCGCCGACCTTCATGGACGACTTTCCGCAGCCTGGCGCGCTTCCGCTTGTCGTCAACGGGCAGGTGATCGGCGCCATGGGTGTTTCCGGCGCCGACGGAGAGAAGTGTGCGCAGGCCGCGATTGACGTCGTGTTCAAGGGACAGACGACGTCGTCATCGGCACGTTAGCAGACGCGAGAGTCGTCCGCCGAGGGCCGAGCGCCCAGAGGCGAGCGCCGAATTGCTATTCGTGACGGAGCGCAATCAGCGGATCGAGTCGCGTCGCTCGTCGTGCGGGTCCTAGGCAGGCGACCACGCCGACCACAGTGACCAGCACGACAATCGAGATGAGCGTCACCGGATCGCGCGGGCTCGTCTGCACGAGCAGTGTCTGAAGCAGACGTCCCACGCCGAAGGCGGCTGCAATCCCAATCGTCAGTCCAATCGTCAGTTGAACGAACGCTCGACGGAGGAACACCCAGATCACCTGACTGGGTTGCGCGCCGAGCACCATGCGAACCCCGATATCCCGAGTGTGCTGGGTCACGAGGTATGCGGTCACCGCGTAGAGGCCGACTCCCGCCAGTACGAGCGCAATCAGCGCAAACGCCGTAAACATCGTACCGAAGACACGCAAGGGCCACCGCTGCTGAGCCAGTTGTTCATCCAGGCTTCGGGGATTGAAGAGCGCCTGGTCAGGATCCACGGAGACCATCGCTTCGCGCAGCATCCTGGCGGCACGGCCAGGATCCGAACGCGTGCGGGCCAGGACCGTGGCCGCACGGGCCATCGTGGAGTTCTCGGAGTGCGGGACGTATGCAACCGGATCGGGTTCCCGTTCCTGATTGTTGTTGCGCTGTCGGACGTTGGGCGCCACGCCAATGACGGTCAGCCAGTTCGGCTGCTCCGCGCCCGGGACATCCTGCTTCAGACGAATGAGCCGATTGAGCGGATCCTGACCCGCAAAATACATCGTCGCCAGCCGCTGATTGATGATGACGGCGTGGCGACCGGGTTCACTATCAGTGTCGGTGAAATTTCGCCCGCGGACGAGTCGCACGCCGAGCACATCGAAATATCGCGCTCCGACACTCAACATCGTCACCTCGGGAGCTCGCGCCCCGTCTGCGGCCTTCCCGTCGATTTCCAGCTGCCGAACCGCTCCACCTCCGAACGGCGTGTTTGTCGTGGTGGAAGCAGCCTCGATTTCTGCAATGTTTGCAAAGTGTTGATCGATGCGCCTGAGAAATGTCGTGCGATCCTCGAGACTCGGGTACTTGCGGGCAGACAGAATCATGTTCATGCTCAGCATCCGTGAGGTGCTGATACCGATGTCCATCTGGTACATGCTGAGGAAGCTTCGCGTCATGAACCCCGCGCCGGCCAGCAGCACCAGCGTGAGTGCGAGCTGGACGACGATGAGCGCCGCCGTCCAGCGCCGCGCACGGACGCCCGCCGAGCCTGTCCGCCCGCCTTCCTTCAACATTTCATGGACGTTCGTCCTGGATGCATGAAGCGCCGGCGCCAGGCCAAAGATGAGGCCGGTGACCACACATACCAGCAGCAGAAATCCGAACGTGCGCCAGTCCATCGTGAACACCATCCAGTAGGGTCTGCCCACGGTCTGCGCCTCGGCATCGAACCAGCGAATGCCGGCAATCGACAGCACCAGCCCGACGGCACCCGCCACGAGCGCCAGAAGAAGGCTTTCTACGAGCAGCTGGCGGACGATGTGCCACCGACTCGCGCCAATGGCCACGCGGACGCTCATTTCGTTCGATCTCCCAGCCGCGCGCGCCAACAGGAGATTTGCCACGTTCGAACACGCAATCAACAGCACGAACCCCACAGCGCCCATGAGCGACCACAACAACAATCGAATTTGCGGACCTAGGATGCGCTGCGTGAACGGGTCCGCATACGGGGCGAGCTCGCGGTTGGTATCCGGGTACGCCTGCGCGAGCTTCGCGCCAATCACCTTCAACTCCGCCCGAGCTTGATCGACGGTGACACCGTCGGCCAGCCGCCCGACCGCAAAGTAACCGCGAGCCTGGCGGGGCTGCTGCGTTATCGCCGGCGGCAACGTCCCAGCCGGCATCCAGATGTCTGCATTGAAGGGAAACTTCATGCCGTCAGGCATGACACCAACGATCGTAACGGTGAGGGCGTTGAGACGAATCGTGCGACCGAGAACCGACGGTGCACTGCCGTAGCGCTGCTTCCAAACAGTGCTGCCGATCAGAACGACGGGCGGGGCTCCGGGCTTGTCGTCGCCGGGTGTGAAGTCACGACCAAGCGCCGGCGTGACCCCGAGCATCCTGAAAAAATTCGATGAGACGTAGCTGCCGGGGTACTGCTCGGGCAGCTGGCCCTCGTCGCCAACATTGAATGCGCCCGCGAACACGAAGGACATATTCGAAAACGTGCGCGCCGACGCCTGCCAATCTTCGAAATCTCGGAGCGAGATCCCGGTGTCGCGAGCCCGGGCGTCACGCGTCACCACCATCATGATCTGCTCCGGCTTGGGAAACGGCAGATCACGGAGGAGCACCGCGTTCACCAGGGTGAAGACGGCGTTGTTGGCCCCGAGCCCGAGCGACAGGACTACCACCGCCATGAACGTGAACCAGCGGTCCTTGAACAACATGCGAACCGCAAAGCGCAGATCCTGAAACACTCCCATGGCGGAGTCCTTTTAGTCGAGAGACGTTCTTTAAGTGGCGCAGGGCTTCAGCCCTGCCGCTGTTGGCAAAACCGCTGATTTGACGGGTTTAGACGGCGGCTTTATCTGAAAGGTTCCTCTCGGTACGTGGATGGCCTTACGTCTTGGGCTGAGACGGGGCCTTCGCCTTCAACTCCTCGGACCAGTCGAGAACCACCACAATGTCGACCCCTTCCTCTCGTTCCACCCGCGCCGAGGGGAGCCTCGATCACGTAAGGGCCGAGTCTAGTCCCGGCACTCAGGCTCATCAGATTCACTCCTGCCGCGACCGTAGATTCAGGATGAACGTGATGGGTGCCGACTCTTCGACTACAAGCGTGTTCATCAGGAACGTACCTGCCTTCGTTACGTCGTACTCGACGACGCTTCCGCCGGTGACCGTAGCGCTGAGCCTGGTCTGAAAAAGCGGCACGGGTGTTGCGGGATCTATCGTTCGCCCATCTTTTTGAATGCGCATCGCGACCGCCATGAGGCGCGCATCGGGGGCGAGATAGAAGAGCTCTCTGCCGTCACGACTCCATCGAGCTTGCCGGCCTCCTTCGGTCGAGACCACCGTACTCGCTGCCGGACCTGGGAACGGCTGGACGTAAACTTCGACACGTCCCGACTCGTTGGATTCGTACGCCACCCATTTTCCGTCGGGAGAAAACTGCCCGTGCCGCTCGTCTCCGCTGCCAGTTGCAACCGGAATGGGTGTTCGATCCCCCTCCATCGGAAGGGCCCACAGATCGAGCTGTCCCAACAGGGCCACCTGCTGTCTATACAGGATGAATCGGCCATCATCCGACCAGTCCACAGGGATTTCCTGGCCTGCAGTATCGACCAGCAACGATTCATCCCCCACCGTTGCAGTCGGACGTTCGACGAGAGCGAAATTATCCCTCCCTCGACCAGCGTAGGCGATCCGCTTGCCATCCGGCGACCAGACGGGGGCGATATCCGGCGTCGGTGCATTGGAGATCCTCCTAAACGCGCCTCGGCGATCGAGGTCGAGCACCCAGACATCCGCGTTCCCAGCCACGACACGGCTCATCGCCAACTGCCTGCCGTCTGGCGATAGTGACGGGTTCGAAGGATTGTTCTGGTCGGGCGCAAACGCCTCGCCGATCTGGGCACCAGACCGGTCCACCCATGCAAGCTGGCGCTGTCGATTGCCGGAACCGATCCGGTAGACAAGAGAGCCGATTGAGGATGCGGAAACCGCCGGCATGCCGGTATTGTCAACGGCAATGCCTTTAGCGAGCGGGACCGCCGTCCCCTCGAGTGCCAGCCGGCCCGGGTCGAACCGCTGAATGAAGAGCGTTCCCGCCCGCAGGAACACAATCTGCTCAGGGGGGACGAACACTGCCGCCGCATCGGCGTCAAACAGGTGCATTCGCTCTGGGCCGTCCAACGTCCCGACGTAGACGCCTCGGACGGCCATTTCAGCCATGAAGTACAGGAAGTGGCGGCCGTCGGGCAGGAACTGCGGGAAGCGGTTCCCTCCCGGACCTTGCTGCGAAGTAGGGAGGGCCTGAACCTCACCTCCCATTGCAGAAACGCGGGAAATAGGGGCATCCGGCACGATGGTGAAGACGACGGTCCCATCGCGATTCCAGGTGCCGCCTGCGCCGACGGCGGCTCGGGCCAGTGCGCGCAGTGCGCCACCATCGACGTCAATGCGATAGAGCTGCTCGTTCGCGAAGAAGCCAATCGACCGGCTGTCTGGCGACCAGAACGGAAAAGAGGCACCATCGGTTCCCGTGAGTGGTTGCGCATCACCCGTCATCAGTGAACGCACCCAGAGCTTGGGCCGCCCTTCGTGGAAGGCCACGAAGGCGAGATGCTCACCATTGGGAGAAAGTGCCAGCGAAGCAGGATCGGTCGTTGGCGGTGTGGTGATCTCCGCGCGCGTTTGACGAGCAGGGACACCTGTTCCGCTCTCGCCGGCACCACGCCAGAAGATCGCAGCGGTCCCGACGAGGCATAGGAGCAGTGCACCCGCCCATGCCAGTCGCTCCCGACGGTTTGACGCCACGGCAGGAGCGGGCGGATGGACCGGCAGAGTCTGCGCGTCATCGAGGGCGAATCGGACGTCGCGGATGTCGGCAAACCGCCGCTTGCGGTCTTTCTCGAGGCACCGGTGTAGCAGGCGACGAATCTCGTGCGATGTGTTGACCGGGAGGTGCGACCAGTCAGGTTCACCTCGCACGACGGCGGCAATAACCTCAGTCGTGTCGGCGCCGTCGAACGCACGTCGGCCCGTGAGCATTTCGTACACGACACACGCCCAGGCCCAGATGTCCGCGCGGCGATCGACGGCAAGGCCACGCGCCTGTTCGGGACTCATGTACGACGCCGTGCCCATGATGACGCCAATGCGTGTGACGGCCGGGCTGGTCACGGTGGGCGACTGCGACAACTCGGCTGTCCCGGTCTGACCCCCCGCATCCGTCCCATCCTGCATCGCCTTTGCCAGACCAAAATCCAGCACCTTCACGG
>DATBJG010000039.1:0-2271 GCA_036556585.1 Vicinamibacterales bacterium | reverse complement strand
TCGGCGCAGCGAGCGCTGCTGTCCGCATCGTGCCAGGACGCGACGGACGGCAAGATGCCCGGGCCCTACGCGATTCTGCGTCCCGCAACCCGGCTCTCGACCCAGGACATTGAGACGATCTGCTCAGCGGCGCGGCAGGCCAACGCGAACGCGGCCGACCGACGGTGAGCCACTCGGGATTCAGAGGAAAACTGCAGGTGATCTGCACTCGGACGTTCGTCACTGGCAGGCGCCGGTCGGCCGCCCTGTCAGCCTCGCGACGATGTCGACCGGAGATATGGAGGCGTTATGGGCGACTTGGAAGTGTGCGCGCACCTGACGGTGCGCCCCGGCTGCCTCGAGGGCTTCAAGAGACAGGCTGCCGAGCTGATTCGGATCACGAAAGAGAAGGACACACGAACCCTGCGCTACGACTGGTTCCTCAGCACCGATGGCACGACGTGTGAGGTACGAGAGGCGTACACCGGCCCAGAAGGACTGATCGAGCACAACACGCACATCCTCGAAGCACGGACGAAGCTGTTCAAGGACTACGCGGACAATCACTTTATGACCCTGTACGGAGAGCTTTCGCAGCCGCTGCTCGATTTGCTGAAGGCACACGCTGTCGGATTCACGTGGTTCACGTTCGTTCAGGGTTTGGAGCCATCGCCGATGAGCTCCTCGCGGAATTCTGAGGCTACTCGCGAGGCCGAGCAGCCGGTATGAGACATGCTCCAGGAGCACAGGCGCGCATCTCAATTGACCCGGGTATCTCCAGATTGGGGGGACTTGTGACCGCCACGACTCTCGAAGCCAAGGTGCACCTTTTCCTCGCTCAGAAGCGAATTGCCGTGGCCGGGGTGTCGCGGGACAACAGCCACCACCCGGCGGCAAATCTGATCTATCGCCGGTTGAAGACCACCGGCCACGATGTCTTCCCCGTGAATCCGCACATGCAGACCTTTGAAGGCGAGCGCTGTTATCCCGACCTCAAGTCCATCCCGGGCGGGGTCGATGGCGTGATGATCATTACGCGACCCGAGACTACCGAGCAGATTGTTCGCGAGTGCGACGCCGCCGGAGTTCACTGTGTGTGGATGCACCAATCCATGGGCAAGAAAGCATCGAGTGTCTCGCCAGCGGCCGTCGAGTACTGCCGCCAACACGATATCAGCGTGATTGCAGGTGCCTGCCCGATGATGTACGGCGACGGCGTCGACCTCGGACACAAATGCATGCGGTTGATTCTGAGGCTCACTGGAGGACTGCCCACATGAAGCGAGCGCGCCGTTTCGCTTGGCTCGTCATGCTGATCGCCGATGTCGGACTGCTCGCGTGGGGTGTGATGGCAGCCCTGGCACCAGACTACCTGCTGGGACCAGGCTCGAAGCCGATCTTGGCTGCCGGTTACGAGGGCTTGACCGGGCGCTCATGGCAAGAGTTAATGACCACGTCTCCGGCGGCAGCTGCGTTCATGCGAGTCCTCTTCCGGGTGTACGGTGCCTATGTCGTAGCGTTCGGCTTGCTGGCGACTGCCGTCGCTGCCACAGCCTTCCGCCGTGGTGAACCCTGGTCATGGTGGGCGTTGCTGGTAGGCAACACCATCGCATTCGTCTCAGCGATGACGTACGACTGGACCGTGGGCGCCATCGGGCCGTTCGAGCTGACGGAATACCTCGGACTTGCCATGGTCTGGGGCGCGCTCGCTGTCACCGCTCCATTCCGCGGTCCGGCACGGCCGGTTCAAGCGACAGGCTGACACTTCTCGCGCGGCAACGCCGGAGTTCGTTCTGGCGCCCCCTAATTCGATGCGACACGCGCTCGCGTTGACCCTCGGCATTGTTTGTTCCCGCCCGAGTATTGCGCTGAGTCCGACGGCTCCATCGTCCCGCAGGCTGGACGATTATCTCCATGCCGAGTTCACTCGGCTTGGCGTGCACCGCCTGAACATCGTCAGCATCAGGGGTTGCTACTTGTTCGACGCATGCATTCTCTCTTCGACAGTCGCGAGAGGTTGCCAGGTGGTCAGTGCCTGCTTTCCGAGGTAGTCGTTGCCGCTCCCTTGGGATTGTCGGATCAACAACTTACGTTGTGGAAGTTCGATACTGCGATTTGGCTGGTTCTGTAAGTTGTTGATTTGTCTAGTGTTTTGTCCTTCCTGAGACATAGGTAACACATTATTCCGGACACATGGGTGACACTTTTGCCCTCTTCACAGGAGGGGGGCATGCCTTGGAAGGAGTGTCACATCATGGACGAGCGGCTCCGGTTTGTCGCCCGCCTGCTCGA
>DATBJG010000038.1:0-2492 GCA_036556585.1 Vicinamibacterales bacterium | reverse complement strand
CCAGATCGACGATGGAGAGACTGGAATCAAGCCGACCGGCATGGTCAAAGTCCCTGAGCGCGGCGTCCCAATCACCATGGTCGCTGTGAAGCTCGCCGCGTTTCGCATACAAACCCGCGCTCGTGGGATTCCGGTTGATCTGCTCGGTCACCGCAGCGATTTGTTCGTGGATCGCGCCATGCGCCCCGGCAGAGCTGGGGACCAGCAGCACACACGTAGAAAGAACCAGAAGCCAACCCTTACTGACGCAACGTGCGATCAGCAAGGGAACGTCCTTATCTCCGGTTGTTTTGTCACTTGAAGTCATCAGGTGTCTCGAGACCCCGATGATGACGGGCAGTAAGAGCGCGGAGCTTAGAGGATTACGCCGTACAAGTCAACCGAATCATCTACTCCCTTCGGAGCAAACCCGGGGCGCTTTTAGGTCGATCGACTTATTGGCGAGAGCGCGCCACCAGATGATCCACGACCCTCTGGTGACGCCTGGAGTTGCTTCGCTTACTTCTTCAGAGAGAGAACTGAGGTCAGGAACTCGCTTGCGGCGGCATCAAGAACGTGCATGGGGTTCTGACGACAGTAGTTGGTGATCCACGGTACGATCTCGGACTCGGCCACCCGGCCGAATTCACCGTCTACACCCTGCGCGGCGCTTGCGCCGGTCACAAATCCATGGACCCAGGATCGGAGCGCGAACTTCATATAGAGGTCATCAACGCCCGATCCGGATTCAGGGTCGAAATAGTCCGTCCATACGTGACAGGTCGTCAGCGTGGCGATGCCGTACACCGCGCGGTCTCGGGCAGCGCTTGGCTGCTGAGGCGCAAGCATCAACAGCAAGAACGTTAACGACAGAACTTGTCGGGTCATTGTCCTGTTTTCTCCAATGCCTCTTACTTGACGTACCAGTGTCCTGACACCGACAGACCCAGCCCGCCAAGCTCAATGCCGAGGAAAGGGGTTTTCGCCCAGTGATAGCCGAGGTCTGCGCTCAACGCGAATTGCGGCGCATTGGCAAATGTCAGCTCCCCTCCCCCAAACGCCAGAACGCCCCATCGGTTCCCGGTCATGGAGTCAGCCGTCGGAATGGAACTGCTCACCTTGAGACGATAGAGATCGAATCCGGCACCGGCGTAGGGTCGCAGCCACACAGCGCCACCCACGAGGTCGGGCAACGCATAGATGGCGCTCGGCGCGAACTGAATCGACGTCACGCGATCGGGAAGGCCCGCATCGGTGTGCGCATAGCGCGCGATCTCGAGCTGAACACCCAGCGGGCCCTGCGACCAGGCGCGCGCGCTGGCGCCAAAGCCAAGCGTCGTGCCGCCAAGCCGTCCACCAAGCCCGATCGTGTGCGCCGGTGTCGCCACATATGCCTGGCGCTGAGGCAGTGCCGGCTGCTGCGACGCCGCTGGCGCCGTGTTGTCAACCGGAACACTGGTTCTCGTCGGTGTCGGCTCGGGAGGCCGCGTGTTGTAGATAGACGTCCGCTTCGGGTCAGACGCCGATCGCCCCGCAAGCGACCCAGAGCTCACGTGCACGTACCCTGCGCCATCCTGCGCATCGGGCCACGAAACCTTGACCCAGCTTCCGAGCTCCCGTGTGACGACGAGCACGGTCCCGCGCGGCGCCTTGCCGACGACAGGACTCCCATTGCTTGGACTCATATGGACATCAGCCGAGGCGATATTCACCGTCAGCTCCGAGTTCTGCGCCTGAAGCCATGCGGGACTCAACAACAGAACAACGACGATGGCCAGTACTTGGCGAATCATTCTGGATACCTCCTGCAACGTGCGGTCACGCAGTGTTCGGGCTGTCATCGACCGGGTTGCCCTTGCCACCTTCCACCGGCGAGAACGAACGTGACTGCCAAATCACGCTTCTGTAATCGCCGGAGGCCGTATCCCCGCCGAAAATGGGCTCAACGGCTCTGCAGATGGGGATCAGAGCAAAGGCCGTGCTTCCCCAGGCCACCCCAGCGCGCCGAAATCGGGCTGAGGGCAATACCGTGCACTTCCTGTGAGTCGTGTGTAGGTGGGGCTACCGAACCGCGCCACAAAACAGACGCGAGATCAGGAGGTCAGAGAGTCGGTTACTTCGAGCTCGGTCGACGATTCGATCTGACTCACTTTATCCGCTTGGACTCGGTATCCCAGTTCGGGTCTTTACAAAGCGAGCAGTCCTTGCCGACGAACATCTCTCCTGCGGCCCTGTTTCCCTTGAGTTGCCACATAAGCCAGTTCGAGGCGACATTGGCGTACTCGCCGCCGCCCGGGTGATCGACCGTTGCCGTATGGCCCGCATTATGACGCGCGCCGTAGAACACAGGCTGGTTGCTGATGGCCTCGAAGTTGGCGTACGAGGCGGCCTTCATGAAGTCGCGATCGTGCCCGTTGATCAACAGCACGGGGCCATGCAGCTTTGCGAGCGCGTCAGTCGTCGGAAACGGGCCCGCCGGCGCATTTGGGTTGGGGGGCTGAACGCCGGAGTTG
>DATBJG010000037.1:0-9673 GCA_036556585.1 Vicinamibacterales bacterium | reverse complement strand
CCAACCGGGTAGCTCTGATGCGTGTGCACCACCAGCTTCGGCCGGGAGGTCGTACCGGATGTGAAATAGAGCAGAAGCGGATCGGTTGAAGGCGTGTCACCGTCGGGTCTGAACTCGGGCGAGGCCTGTCCGCTTTCTTCGAAATTCAGCCAGCCTGGCTCGCCACCGCCAACAATCACCCGATTGAACCGGCCGCGCAGGCCGTTGAATTTGTCCACTTGTGCTGCGCCCGCGACGACGCAGCTCACGCGGCCGCGATCGATACGATCCTGCAAATCGTCGCGCGTCAGAAGCGTCGAAGCTGGAATGACAACCACCCCAAGCTTCATCGCGGCAAGCAAGGTCTCCCAGAGCGCGACCTCGTTGCCAAGCAGCAACAGCAGGCGGTCACCGCGGCGGAGGCCGGTCGCGCGTAGAAAATTGGCGACCCGATTGGACGAGATAGATAGCTCGGAGAACGATCGCGTGTGCTCGCTCCCGTCATCCTCGAGGATGTGGAGGGCTGATTGGCTATTGCCGGAGGCAAACGGATCGAAGAAATCGAGAGCCCAGTTGAACTGCGTCAGAGCCGGCCATCGAAAGTCACGGACGGCAGTCTCGTAGTCAGCACGGTGGCGCAGCACGAACTCGCGCGCCTGGAGAAAAGACGCTGACGACTGATTGCCGCGCGACCGTTCCATCGACGCTCCTCAGCGTGGTGGCTGAGGAGCCGTCCCGCCCTGCGCTGGTGGCGGTGCAGTCGCACCGCTGACTGGGCCCGGAGAACCCAGCGGTCCGCCGGGAACAGTCAGACCCTGAATGATCTTCCTGGGGCGGATGATGCCCTTTTTGCGATCTTCCTCAATCGCGCGGTCCTCGGCGCGTTCGCCACCCAGAGACTGGAGCAGTGCCAGATTCCCCTCGTGACAGTCATAGGGCAGGACGATGTAGCCCGGAGGGGACGTCAACGGGATTGAGATCCTGACGGGGCCCGTGAACGTCTTGGGATCGTCGAGCACCGCTTCGTATTGAAGCCTGTCAGTGGCGGTTCGGGTGAATCGTTCGACGACCTTCATCTCTGTCGTGTGACGAATTCGTCCTCCAGGAGCGTTGGTCTTGTCGGTGAGGTTCGTCGTTTCAACGACGAGGGTATTTCCTTCCCAACGGCCGCGCCCATCACCCATGTACAACCGAATGCTGTTGCTCACGTGTGGACGACCGTCGAGGGGAATGATGCGTGCCTCGTGAATCATCTCGTTCATGATCGACACGTATCCCGGACCCTGGACGATGCGATGGCCGTTGCCGTAAATCTTCGGCGTCATCGAGCCGACGACGCCGAGCGTCAGACAGCGGTCGTACAAGGTGAAATCCTCTGGCCCGTCGAGTGGACCTTCACCATAGGTGCCTTGCGGTGACGTCCGCGCTTCGGCTCCTGGAGCATAGGCTGGCAAACGGCCGTTGGCCGGCTCGACGATCAGTGATGTCTGCCGAAGAGATTGCGTGAGCCAGGCTCCGTCGCCCCTGAAGGAGCCCACGGCATTTTCGGCCGCTGTTCGCGTTCGTTCGTCCCGCGCCAGTTTCTGCGCAAACTCTTCATCGGTAAGCTCGGCCCGATTGCCAAATTCCGCGGGACGCTGGAGCGGGATTCCGTTTGCGGAATCGGTCGTCCAGGTGCCCTGTAGATCCGGATCGCCCCAGGGCGTTCGCGGTGGCGTCCAGTCTGCTGTCGAGGCGCCTGTATTGGTCGCGCGCGCCGCGCTCTGCTGACCGGTAGTCGGGGCTGAAGCGCACAAGATCGCAGCCAGAATTGCTGCCGGCAGACGTGGCGAAATGTATGGCATTGAGATTGTCCTTAATTGGTTTGCGTGGGGCCCCCCGCCTGCGCTCGCTCTGGATCTGTCGAGCTTCGGCGAGGCTCGCCGAAGCGCCTTCGGCGCGAAGGCGGCACCCCCGCGAGCTGTACCTCGCGCCTTTGGCGCTCGCGGCGCACTTTGCGACAACGATCCGTTCCGCGCTATTTCCCAGCTTTCTCTTCTGCTCGCGCCGCGCTCAGGATGTTGCGCAATCCGTAGTTGCCCTCGTGACACGCGTACTCGAAGATTTGCTGGCTGGAGTCTTTGGTTAGGAGCATGGCAAACGTCCAGGGTTTCGTCCAGGTCTTCGGGTCGTCGTACGTCACCGACCATTCGACTTTGTCCGGCGTCACAGCCGTGAACCGCTCAACGAGTCGCAGATTCTCCGTTGCGCCGCGGTTGTTGACGTTGGGATGGAAGTTCGTCGTTTCGACGACCAGCGTGTTGCCTTCCCATCGGCCCCGCGCATCGCCCATGTACTGCCGAATGGCCGGCCCAACATGCGGGCGTCCATCGAGCGGGATGATGCGCGTCTCGTGAACCATCTCGTATCGGATGGCAACGTAGTCCGGCGCCTGATAGATCTCGTACGAATTCCCGTAGATCTTTGGCGTCATCGAACCCGGCACGCTGAGCGAGATGCAGCGATCGTACAAGCTGCGGTCTTCCCAGGAATCAGCCGGGCCGCGTCCGCTTCGAGCCCGCGCTTCGGTTCGAGCGGCCGCACGTGCTCTGGCTTCCTCGGTCTCAGGCGGGATTTTGCCGCCTGGCGGATCCACCAGTAAGAACAGACGGCTGTTCTTCGCGTTGTAGTTTTCGTACCAGTGCGTGGGCCCGGCGCCAGTGATACCGCCTGCCAGCGGCGCGCGCTCGGCAATCTGCTTGTTTCGCTCCTTCACGATCTCTGCAAACTCACTGTCTTCGATTTCTTCGTTCCCTTTGGCAGCGAGGCCGTCGGGCTTTTCCATGGGGATGCCCGACTCGTCTTTATTGGTGTAAATGCCCTGGAGATCGGGGTGACCCCACGGCGTACGTGGAGGTGTCCAGTTCTTGGTCGCATCCGCACGGCTCGCTGGCGCCCGACCGGCTTGCTGTCCAGACACCGGCATCGACACGAACAGCAGGACTGCAATGCTTCCCGCCACAAAACGGAGAGACCGCATGGGAAACTCCTTGGAAGATAAGCTTTCGATTCTCACTATTGTATGAGAAATCACGGGACGCGGATCGGCGCGGATTACGCGGATCTTTGAGTAAACTGCATGGCCCGCCGGTTTTCGCTGCAATTCGCCGGCCGAGGCAACCGGCCGCGCCAACGGCGCGAGCCTGGCTTTGCCAGGCTGCCGGTCGCCCATCCGCGTGATCCGCGAAAATCCGCGTTTCGTGATCCGATTCGGCCGGCGCTCCGCGCGTGAAAAATGCGTCCGGGCCCATTTGTCAGGTGTAGTATTCGCCGCTAGGAGATGAGCTTATGGCCAGCCGCAGAGAATTCCTCCAGTTCGGAATTGCCGCATCCGCGTTGCCAATAACCGGTGCCACCGGCCTGTCCTCAGACTTGCTGCACTCGGGGGAACCGGCGCGTCTGCCTCTCTATAAGGTCGTGTTCGATGAGCGATTTGCCGACAGCGTTCGGTTCGGCGTGGAGATGAAGCGGTTGGGTGTGCCGACACACGCAATCCAAGGGGACATCACGGACTTCTGGCTTCACGATCTGGATCCTCGCTGGAAGAAGGCTCCGGTCGCGATTGCCGGGCTGACGGCGCACGGCCCACTCTTTTGTCTCGAGCGTCTCTCGTGGGACCACCGCATGCGGGTTGTCTTTTCTGCCGAGCATCGGTCGCTTGGGGACGGGCGTATCGAACATGCCATCTCGGGCCCCGACATCATGCTGCGTCACGCGGCAGAGCTGGTAGCTGGCGGACCGAATTGGGCAGCGCATATCGCGGCAGTGGTCACGCACTGCCCCCCGGGCCGATCCCAGATCTCGAGGACCACCATCATCACGCCTCTGGCGACCGCCACAGACGATGAGCAGGAGCCCCTGATGTCATGGGTCATTGCACCTGTCGACGCTGTTAGGAGGAATCTGACATGAGAATCCCTCCTGGTCTCACCGCCGGCGATTTCGGAAGCGCTGTCACGCAGTTCGAGCAAGTCGTGGGCAGGGAGTGGGTGTTCACCAGTGATGAGGACCTCAATCTGTATCGCGACGCCTACTCGCCACTCTTTGGCGAGCCGGAGGAGCGCGTGGCCTCCGGTGCGGTGGCGCCAAACAGCGTCGAACAGGTTCAGCAAGTTGTCAAAATCGCCAACACCTACAAAATCCCGATCTACCCGATCTCAACAGGTCGTAATCTCGGCTACGGCGGAGCCGCGCCAGCCTACTCGGGCAGCGTCGTCCTCGACCTGAAACGGATGAATCGGATCCTCGAGGTCAGCGAGAGAAACGCGTCCTGCCTCGTCGAGCCGGGCGTGAGCTATTTCGACCTGTGCAAGTACATTGAAGACAAGAACCTCAAGCTGTGGGTCGATGTACCTGACCCAGGCTGGGGCAGCGTGATAGGCAACGCGCTCGATCACGGCGGCGGTTACACCACCGCGCTCTATCGCAATCACTTTGACGCGCATTGCGGAATGGAAGTCGTGCTTGCCAATGGCGAGGTGATTCGGACGGGGATGGGTGCGTTGCCCGGCGCGGGGACCTGGCAACAATTCAAGTTTGGCGTCGGACCGTGGATCGACGGAATCTTCTCACAGTCGAATTTCGGCATCGTGACGAAAATGGGCTTCTGGTTGATGCCGATTCCCGATGCGTACTTGTCGGGAACGGTCAGCGTGCCCCGTCATAGTGATCTGATACGACTCGTCGATATCCTCACCTACATCGAGAACGCGGGAGTGTCGAACGGCATGCCGATGATTGGCATGCTGGGCAGCGGGTTCCCGGGACTGGGAGGTCCGCGGGACAAGGAGCTGGGCGCACTTCTCGCCCGACCAGGCGGTGCGCCGCCGGAAGAGATCGAACGACTCGCACTGCAGAAAGGTATTCCGTACTGGAACTGCTCGCTGAGGTTCTACGGACCGGCGAAGGCTGTTGCCGCACAGTGGGAGCACACGAAGGAAAAGTTCTCCGCGATCCCGGGAGCGACGTTCCAGGACGGCGAACTGCTTCGGTTGCCGCTGACACCAGAGCAACGCCAGCGCGTGCACAAACCGGAATTCGGCATACCCAGCCTGGAAATGTTCTCGATTGGCGCGAGATCTGAAATCAACCCCAACCCGACGAACGGCCACATGTGGTTTTCGCCGATTATTCCGAGAACCGGCGAGGCCGTCTTCGAGGCGCAACGCGTGTTGTCACAGGCCTCGCGTGACCTCAAGCTGCCGTTCAACATTTCCGCCATCCCTACGATGTACTGGTTGCGCGCCTTCGTCCTCATCATCGCGTTTCCCATTACGCGCGATATTGCGACGAACAAACGAAACCGCGACGCGTTCAACCGTCTCGTGCAGATTGCGGCCGAACATGGCTGGGGCGAATATCGAACCGCACCGGTGTTCATGGACGCTGTGGCAGGCGCCTATTCCTACAACAGCAACGCGCTGATGCGTTTCCACGAGACCATCAAGGATGCCGTGGATCCAAACGGGATCATTTCCGCCGGCCGGTACGGGATCTGGCCGAAGCACCTCAGGGGGAACCGGGCATGAGGAGGACGCGGATGACGCGGATCATGCGGAGGATGCGGATCGGGCGGATCCCGCGGATTGGCCTTCTCGCCGGGGGAGCCATCCTTCTGTGTACCGGCCAGCTCATGGGCCAGGTATCAACGGTTGATGACGCCAGAGTCGAGCGCGGCCGCGCCGTCTATCAATATTGGTGTGCCACCTGTCACAGCAGTGGCCCGGGCATGCCGGGGACCACTGCGTTGGCGGCGAAATACAAGGGGAAACAGCCC
The DNA here is from genome assembly GCA_036556585.1 of Vicinamibacterales bacterium. Taxonomy (GTDB): domain Bacteria; phylum Acidobacteriota; class Vicinamibacteria; order Vicinamibacterales; family JAMQPK01; genus DATBJG01. The sequence goes on along the minus strand of DATBJG010000037.1, from coordinate 3,879 downwards.
TCCGTGCCTGCGGTTCTCGAAGAGCGGACTGATCTGACGGAGGCGTCGGTCAAATTCTTTGTTCGTCAGGGTGTGAGCGTCATGGCGCCGTTCCGCAAGACGGAAATCTCGGATGCAGACCTTGAAGACCTGATTAGTTACCTCACCCGTTCGAAAGCTCGATGAGCAGGATCAGACTTCCACTTTGCGCCCGATTAGTTGCCGCGCCGTCGACGATCAAATACAAACGTTGGCCGTAGTCTTTGTAGCGTCCGGCTTTAGCCGTAGTCTTGTAGCCTCCGGGTAGCGTCCGGCTTTAGCCGGACGTGAACGCTATGAAAGTCCGGCTTTAGCCGTAGTCTTGTAGCGTCCGGCTTTAGCCGGACGGGAACGCTATGAAAGCTGTTCGTATTCATCAACATGGTGGGCCCGATGCTCTTCGATACGATGAGGTCGAAGCGCCGACACCTTCAGGGGGCGAAGCGATCGTTCAAATCGCTGCTGCGGGCGTAAATTTCATCGACGTTCAGCACCGTATCGGCAAGTACAAGGTTCCCCAACTTCCATTCACGATCGGGTCCGAAGCTGCCGGCACCGTATCAGCGATTGGTCCGGGCGTCAGCGATGTGCGCGTCGGCGACCGAGTGGCGTACACGATGGTGCCGGGCACGTACGCAGAGTACGCGCGGGTTCCGGCAGATCGACTCGTGAAGCTGCCAGACGCGGTTGACTTTCACGCCGGTGCCGCGGTGATGCTTCAAGGAACCACCGCACACTACCTCACCCACAGCACGTTTCCGATCAAGCCAGGGCACTCAGCTCTCGTCCATGCCGGCGCAGGTGGCGTTGGTCAACTCATCATCCAGTTGGCGGACAAGCTGGGCGCGAAGGTCTACGCGACCGTTGGCAGCGATGCAAAAGCGCGGCTGGCACGTGAAGCCGGTGCAAGTGAGGTCATCAACTATTCAACACAGGATTTCGAAGCCGAGATCAAGCGGCTGACAGGCGGCCGGGGCGTGGATGTGGTGTACGACTCGGTGGGAAAAGACACCTTCGAGAAGAGCCTCAATTGTTTGAGGCCACGAGGCTGTCTGGCATTGTTCGGGTTTTCGAGCGGTCCGGTAGCGCTTTTCGATCCAGCCACCCTTGGCACAAAAGGTTCGCTCTTTTTGACGCGCCCCGGGCTCGCTCACTACATCGCAACGCGAGAAGAACTGGTGATGCGCACGACAGATCTCTTCCGGTGGCTTGTCGAAGGCGCGCTCAAGCTGCGCATCGATCGGGTGCTGCCGTTGGCCGAGGCCGCCACAGCCCACCGGGAGCTGGAGGCGCGGCGCACCACCGGAAAGGTGCTGCTGACGCCCGGTTCTGGCACCTAGCTCCTGCGAGATAATCCGCACTAGGCTGGGAAACTTGTCCCGGGCCATCGTGTTCAGAGGAGATCGCAATGGACCGTGCGTCGGTTTAAAGTCCCTTCTTCTGCCCGTTCGAGCAATTGCGCCAATGGGCCACCCTGGTAGGCTGTCTTCTTCAGCCGGCAGCCTTCAGTTGGTTCGTCAAACTCGGGACAAATGACCCTTACCACCTCGCCTTCGAGATCGGTCACGCGCTCAACCGTCGTGTGAAGCACCGGACAGTGGACGGATGTAATTGCCATGGACGTCCTCCACGCGAGGTCTCTGCAAATAGCTTGCTAACTGCTCCGACACTGCGCGCTCCGGCCGCGCTGCGGAAAACTCAGTGAAGACGCCGCACGGGAATGCCCGCATAGACGGCTCGTCCCTCGAGCTTGGTGTGCTTTGGCACCAGGCTTAAGGCACCAATCTGACAGTCGGAGCCCACCTCGACGTCGATATCGATGATGCTGCCGACCCCGATCGTCACATTGTGACCCAGCCTCACCGTCCCGGTCCTGACGATCCCGTCTTCGACCGTGTGACCGGAGATGTGAACATCTGCACCAATCACCACGTCGTCACCAAACTCGAGCAGATTGTAATCACTCAGCGCGAGACTGTTGATATAGACCCGGCGGCCGAGTCTGGCACCCGCAAGCCGCAAGTAGCCCGTCCAGATTGGCGAGCCGCGAAAGAGAGAGCCGGCAAAGAAGCGGACGACATGAAGCGAGACCATGAACCGAACCCAGTTCAGAAGCGGCCAATCCATGTCGGCAATCCGCATTTCCCTGTTCGGCAGCGTGCGCCAGCCGACAAGCCGCGTCGCGAGGGCCGAAAGGGGCATGAGCAGCAACGCGAACAGCAGGTAAGATGGGATGATGCCGAGACTGGCAAGCGTCACGCGCAGCACGGGACTGGATTCGCTCAACGGCAGCAGCCGATGCCACAACCAGAGAACGGGCAACACTGACAGGGCGCAAACGAGCCCCTGGCAGACGCAGATGGTCACCACAACCCAGCTAATGCGCCAGAACACGAGGGCTCGTTGCGGGGTGCTCGTGAAAGGCGGGGTCATCGATGCTACTTGCAGACGGTCCATCTATATCATCAGCTCGGCCAGAAATGGGGGCGAATCACGCAACAGACGGGCGACGCATGAGTGAGACGTACGATCCGCGCGTAGAGGTTCAAGGAGAGGGTGAAGGGATTGTGCTCGTCCCCGGTATGGACGGAACGGGGCGCCTCTTCTACAAGCAGACGCCGCTGCTGGCGCGGTCATTCAAGGTGGCCACCTACGCCCTGCGGAACAGCGCGACGAGCATGGAGACGCTGGTTGCCGACCTTTCCAGGGTCATTGAAACGGTTGCTCCCACCGAGCGGCAGGCCATCGTGATTGGAGAATCGTTTGGTGGCGCTCTCGCCTTGAGTCTGGCGCTCGCCGAGCCCGGGCGGGTTAGGGCTCTCGTGGTTCTCAATTCGTTTCCTTACTTTGCCCCTCAATTTCGGTTGCGGGCGGCCATTCGCGGGCTCGAGGTGATGCCTTGGGGCGCGATGGGACTGATCCGGCGACTTACGGCTTTCCGACTGCACTCACGCCACACCCATCGTCAGGAAGTACGTCGATTCATGGATCTCACAGCTGCAACCACCCGAGATGGTTACCTCAATCGTCTCAAGGTGCTGACCACGTACGACGTGAGAGATCAGCTGCCAGAGCTCAGCTGTCCGACGTTGTTTCTGGCAGCCGAGCGGGATCATCTCGTTCCTTCGATTGCACAGGCCGAGTACATGGCGGCCAGGGTGCCGGGAGCGGTGTCCCGAGTTCTCGTGGGGCACGGACACATCTGCCTGATTGCTCCCGATATCGATCTCGCCCAGATCCTGCACGAATGGCGGGCTGAAGGTTCCAGTCGTCAGCAGTCGCTTCTCAGTTCGGCTTCAGGTCGACAACTCACTGAAAACTGACAACTGAAAACTGAAAACTGATAACTGATAACTCTAAAACCCCGGCGTCAGACTGAAACCCCACACCCATCCGCGTCCGGGACGCTGGAACGGATACGCCAAATCAATCTGCGCAATTGCAAAGTTAAAGAGGTTGGCTCTGAACGTGACACCCGCGCTCGAGACGGGGTGACGGTCGCCGCCGGCAAACGAGGGACGATCTGCCTGGGTCCAGGCTAGTCCGGCATCGGCAAAAAGCGCGACTTCTACCGGCACGGGCCCATACATCGCCTCGCGAACGCCAAAGGGTCGCAGTAGCGGGAATCGGAACTCGAAGTTTCCAACGAGCATTCGCGAGCCAATCAGCCGGTCAAACGCTTCACACGTACCCAAGGACCCCTGCACGCACTCTGCCGTTGTGAACGAGCCGATTCCGTATCCACGCAGGAGTTCCGGATACCCCATGAAGAGACTCAGCAGTCGCGGATCTTCGGCATCGGGTCCATACCGGCCGTAGTGGAGGACACGACCCGCAAACGTGTAGAAGTCCACTGGCATG
>DATBJG010000036.1:0-15944 GCA_036556585.1 Vicinamibacterales bacterium | reverse complement strand
TGCCGGTTCCCGTCTCCCCGAGTAACAGGACGGTCGAGTTGGTGGCCGCCACCTGCTCGATCTGGGCCAGCACACGGCTCACCGCCTCGCTTCGCCCCACGATCTGGCTCGGACCGAACGAATCTTGCTCTTCAGAGTCATGGCCGAAATCGTCAAGCCTTGCTTCCATCTGGTTCTCCTTGGCATCGTTGGGCAGGCACCCCAACATGCGCGGCAGGGGACTCGCAATTCTTGTACCTTGGCGCACGAGAGAGCGAATCACGCTCTAGCCCGTTTTGGGGCAGAGGCCCGATGGAGATGGGGCTGGCGAAAGGGAACCCGGCATAGCACTGGAGCAGGAGGGGCTTACGATGACTTCGGTCGTCGGAGTCCCAGTTTGGCGAGGCGCGTTTCCAACGTCGTGGGCCTAAGCCCGAGCCGCTCGGCGGCGCCGCCCGTGCCACGAATGCGCCACCCGGTGCTCTCGAGGACGCCCCGGATGTGTTCCGTCTCGACGTCTGTCAGCTTCTCGCTGCTCGACCGAGTCGGCGCCTGCGCTGTCGCGGGCACGGGAATGGTCAACCGCGGACCCGTCGTGACGATCATCGCGCGTTCCACGACATTTCGAAGCTCGCGGATGTTGCCCGGCCAGCCGTGTTGCTGCAGGGCCGCCATGTTTTCCTTCGAAATCGCATCGATTGGCTTCCCAAACGCTTTCGAGAACTCGTCCACAAAGCGCCAGACCAGCAACGGAATGTCCTCGCGGCGCTCCCGCAGCGGCGGCACCTCAATCGGAAACACGTTGAGCCGATAGTACAGGTCCTCGCGGAACGCCCCCTCCGCGATTCGCTGCCCAAGATTCCGGTGCGTCGCGGCCACGATGCGCGTATCCACCCCGATCGGCTTCGGGCTCCCCAGCCGCTCGATTTGCCGCTCCTCCAGCACGCGCAGCAGCTTCACCTGGATATCCAGCGGCAGGTCGCCAATCTCGTCGAGAAAGATGGTCGAGTGATCGGCCAGTTCAAAACGGCCAATCTGCCGCGCCAACGCGCCCGTAAAGGCGCCTTTCTCGCGGCCGAATAACTCGCTCTCCATCAGCGTGGCGGGAATGGCCGAGCAGTTGACCCGCACCATGGCTCGCGCCCGCCGCGCGCTCAACTGGTGAATCTGCGTGGCGAACAGCTCTTTGCCGGTTCCCGTCTCCCCGAGTAACAGGACGGTCGAGTTGGTGGCCGCCACCTGCTCGATCTGGGCCAGCACACGGCTCACCGCCTCGCTTCGCCCAATGATGGCGCCGGTGCCCCCGCGTTCGCGCACTTCCGTTCGGAGGTACACGTTCTCGGCGTGTAACTGATCGCGCAGCCGTTTGACTTCCTCGAGCGCCCGGCGCACGGCCTCTTCGCTCTCACGGCGGGCCATAACGTTGGCGAACGCTGTGGCGAGCACGGACAGTCGATGCACTTCCTCGGGGAGCCACGCACGTTCGTGCCGCAACGCGTTGAAGCCCACGGCGCCCACGATCTGGCCCCCGACCGACAGCGGCACCGTGGTTGCGGACCGGATTCCAATCTGGCGATAGCTCTCCCGGTCTGCCGGGTTGGGTATATCGTCCACGCGGGAAAAGCTGACGACCTGACCGGAACGCAACATTTCAAGGGCCCATGGAAAGCGGTCAGCACCCGCAACTGGGGCAGGAGCAGGAGGGAATCCAGGCCGAATCCAGCTCACCGGATCGGTCAACGTGCCATCAGCCAGAATCCGGTAGAAATTGCAGCGGTCGAGCTGGAGCGCTTCCCCAATTTGTCCCAGGGCCGTCCGGATTGCCTGGTCGACCTGGTCAACCGGCAGGTTGATAAACTGCACCGACAGCTCCGCGACGAGCCGCTCGAAGGCAAGTTGTCCCTCGAACGCTGTGCGGTTTGCTTGCTCGAACTCGCGGCGCGCCGTGATATCGACGACCGACGCGACGACGCCCATGCCCTGTTCGGTTTCGATTGGATTGAGGCCAACCTCCACGGGAAACTCCGAGCCATCTCGGCGCCGACCGAACAAATCGCGGCCGACCCCCATAGGACGCTCCGACGGCGACAGGATGAACGCGTGGCGGTGGACCGAGTGCGCCGTCCGTTGGGACTCAGGCAGCAGGAAATCGACCGGCCGGCCGAGGAGCTCCTCACGACTGTAGCCGAACTGTTGTTCGAGCTGCCGGTTGACCAGGACGATCGTGCCGTCGGCATTCACGACGAGAACACCGCTTGGAGCCGATTCAATCGCCAGCCGGAATGCGCCTTCGGACTCGGGGTCGAGTCGCGGCAGCACGAAGTCTTGTCGTAAGGCGACCTTAGAGTGCTGCGCTGACACTGACTGTTGATCCTCGCCTTCAGGTTCTGGGGGGTGATCGAACACCCCAGCAACTCCGGAACATCCCCCAGCCTCCGATCTGTCGGAGGCCTTCCAAAATACCGGAGGCACGGATCCACAGGATACTCGCAACAGGTCCACCATTGACACTCAAATAATCAACAGGTTAGTAAGATCCCACGAGTCCGTCGCACTCTGGCACGGCGAGTGCTTTGATGATGGAAGCCAGTCCTTGGACCGGGGGGTCTACTGGTGCAAGTCGAGTCGGTCAGGTCAATACCACGTTTGGAGGCGTTGTGACGCGACCCAGTCGTGCGAACCTCGGCACTGTCACCCGCGGGATCGGCGGACTCGCAGTGCTGCTTCTCTCTCTGGCGGCACCACAAAACGCGACCGCGTCGTTGCTGTCTCCCGAACTCGAAGACAAACTGGCCAATTTCCTGGCCATCTTCATCCTCTTTTTCGTCCCCATCGTCTTGATCGTCCTGTTCTGGATGGTGCACATCCTTCCGGAGAAGATCGCGCACAAACGGCACCATCCGCAGTTTGAGGCTATCCGCACCTTGTGCCTCCTGTCGCTCGTGTTCGGAGGACTGCTCTGGCCACTTGCCTGGCTGTGGGCGTACTCGAAGCCGGTTCTTTACAAGATGGCTTACGGAACCGACGTGCATCCGGACGCCCACAGGGAGGACTATCCGGGGGTCGCGCCAGAACATGAAGTGGCGCCTGCGAGTCTTCGAGCCAGGCTGGCCCGGCTCGAAGAGCGAGGCGTTCCGGCGTCTGAGCTCAAGGTTCTTCGCGCCGATCTCGAAGCGCTCGAAGCCAAGTTTGCGATTGATGAGGCTCGTTAGATGGAAGTCCTCCTGCTCGGCATTTATGCGTTCTTTGTCTGGCTGATCTTCATCAAGCTGAAGCTGCTGCCCTGGACAACGCCCTGGAAGGTCGCCGTGGCAATCTTCCCCGTTGTCGCGATCGCCGCGATGCTTCTTCTGCTGAACATCTTCGCGCCCACAACGAGCGACGTCAGGGTGATCAAATACGTCGTGCCCATCGTGTCACAAGTTCGTGGACGAGTCGTCGAGGTCCCGGTCGAGAACAACCGTCCGGTCAAGAAGAACGAAGTGCTGTTTCGGATCGATCCGACCCCTTATCAGAACGAGGTCAGTTCGCTCGAGGCTCGGCTCGCGTCCGAAGAGGCGAAGGTTGGAGCCGATCGTGCCCGGCTCAACGAGGTGCAGGCGCGGTTGACCGACGCCCAATCCAGCGAGCGGCAGTTGCTCGAGCAGTTGAACGAGACCCAAGGTCAAGTGACGTCGCTCTCGGCTTCGCTCGAGCTGGCGATAAAGCGGGTCGGGCAGAACACTGAGCTCGTGGCTGGCGGTGCCGGCAATCGTTTCGATCTCGAGCAAGCCCAGACGACCGTGAAGGAGCTGACGGCGCAGCTTGCGACCGCACGTGCGGCCGAACAACAAGTTCGCGAAAAGCTCGCAGGACGTGTCAATGGGGACCTTGCGACGGTGGCAGAGGTCAAAGCGCAGATTGCCACGGCCCAGGCGCAGGTACAGGTCTCACAGGCGCAGGTTGAGACGACGCGGGCTCAACTCGAGAACGCCCGCTGGGACCTGTTGCAGACCACGGTCGTCGCGCCGGGCAACGGTACGATGTTGAACGTGATGCTCCGGCCGGGCTTCTTCGTGGCCGGCATGCCGTTCAACGAGGTCATGACCTTCGTTGACAACGAGTACCAGATCTTCGCGCTGTTCGGCCAGAACGAGCTGCACCAGGTTGTGCCGGGGAACGAAGCGGAGATCACGCTCGACACGTACCCGGGCCGCGTGATCAAGGCTCACGTCGACTCGGTCTTCTGGGGTCAGGCGCAGGGGCAAGGAGAGGCCTCGGGCGAGCTCCCGAAGACGGTCTTTACCGCGCCGCCCGGCCGATTCCCCGTGAAGCTCGTGGTCAGCGAGCGCGATCACGCACTGTTTCTCGCCGCCGGCGCCCGCGGATCCGCAGCGATTTACACAGAGCACCTGACACTGGTTCACATCATTCGCAAGGTGCTCATCCGGGTTGCCTCGTATCTCGACTACATCATCATCAAACACAGCATCAGCCTGGGACATTGATGGGGGTCGTGACAGCTCCACGCCGTCGTTCATTCGTCGCCGGTCAGTTCACGTCCGCGATTCTTGCCGGCATCCTGTCGACGACGGGATGCGTGCTGAAGAGTCCCCCCGATGCGACGGCAATCAAGGGGGAAGCGTTGCCCGAACTGACGCTGCCCGGCCAGTGGACTGCCGCCGGCGCGGAGACCGGCGGGGTGGCCGACAACTGGCTTTCCAGCTTTCACGACGATCAGTTGAGTCATGCCGTCTCCGAGGCCCTCGCCTACAACGCAGATCTGCGCGTGGGCGCAGCGCGCGTCGAGCAAGCCCTGCTGTATGCGAGGCTCGCCGGAGCGAAACTGTACCCGTCGGTCGATATCCTCGCGCGCGGAGGCGGCAAGATGTCGGGCGACAGCTCGGGCCTGCAGGGCGTGGCCCTCACGGTGGGTTGGGAAATTGACCTCTGGGGTCGCGTACGGTACGGCCGTGCGGCGGCGTCCGCCGATGCCGCTTCCGCTCCGGCGGAGTTCGAGTACGCCCGCCAGTCTCTGGCCTCGCTCGTGGCCAAGAGCTGGTTCCTGGCCACCGAGGCCGGACTGCAGGCGGAGGTGGCGCGCGGCACGATTCGAGATGGCGACGAACTGGTTCGGCTTGCCGAAACGCGATCGAAGGTTGGCGTCGGCAACGATGAGGACATCTTCGTCGCACGCGCGTCAGTCGGCAGCTACCGCGACGTCTTGCGACAGATTGAGCTGGGACGTGAGCAGGCCATTCGGGCACTCGAGCTCCTGCTTGGCCGGTATCCCGCGTCTGCGGCCAGTGTCAACCCGCAACTGCCAGGGCAGCCTGACGACGTGCCAGGGGGACTCCCATCCGAGCTGCTGGAGCGACGCCCCGACGTGATCGCCGCCGAACGACGTGTGGCTGCGGCATTCAACCGGGTCCATGAGGCAAAGGCGGCTCGTCTACCGGCCATCGCGCTCACGACCGGCGTCAGCTCGGTCTCGAGCGAACTGTTCGTGCTCCAGAGTCGTGACAACCCCATCTGGAACTTCGGCGCGAACCTGCTCGCGCCCGTCTTCCGGGGAGGCGCGCTCAGGACGCAGGTCGAGATTCGGACGGCAGAGCAGAAGCAAGCCATCGCCGCCTACGCGTCGGTCGGCCTGCGAGCCTTCGGCGAAGTCGAGAATGCGCTGTCCGCGGAAATCGCCGCGCGCGAACGGGAACAGATCCTCGTTCAGACCCTCGCCGACAGTCAGCGCGCGCTCGACGTCGTGCGGACCCAGTTCAAGGTCGGCAGCACCGATTTGCGATTCGTGACGCAGCGTCAGCTGGCGCTGAACACCACGCAGTCGGCTCTCATTCGCGTCCAAGCCGAACAGCGCGTGCAGCGAGTCAACCTCCATCTGGCGCTCGGAGGCAGCTTCGAGCTGCGCCCGGCCAGCGCCCAGTAAAGCCGCCGAACTTCTTACCTCGCCGGTGTGGGGACGTTGTCGGCCGCTGGCACGCGAGCCTGCGGGTTGGCCACGTACATGGTCTGTGACGGCAACGCGATCTGAGTACCGGCCTTGTTGACCACCTCAATCACGTTGAAGAGGAGGTGTTCCTGGATTTCGAGGAAGTGCGCCCAATCGCGCGCGAAGAGATACGCGAAGATCTCCACATCGAGAGACGAAGGCCCGAGCCGGAAGAATCGAACGCGCACCGACTCGCGGTCGACCAGCGGATGATCGGACAGCAAGCGTCGTACGCCTCCGACCACCTCATGCAACTGTTCTGACGTCGTTTCATAGCGCAAGCCTACAATCGGATGAAACCAGAACTTGTCGCGTTCTGAAAGCGTCTCGAGGCTCATATTCGCGATCTGACCGTTCGGAATGCTGACGACCGTACGATCGAGCGTGCGAATACGCGTCGAGCGCAAGCCAACGTGGTCCACCGTTCCCACAATGTCTCCCATTTTCAGGAAGTCTCCGACACGCACCGCCTGATCGAAAATCAGAGAGGCCCCCGCGACGACGTTCTCGAGCGTCTTTTGGGCGGCGAGCGCAACCGCAATTCCGCCGACACCGAGTCCAGCCAGCGCGGGCGTCGGATCGACCCCGTAATAGCGAAGCAGCGCGATCCCGCCCGCGAAGACCACGAGCAGATCCACGACCCTGCGGCCAAGACGAAGCAGCGCAGCAGCCGCGGACAGGTTGGTACGCGGAAAACGCCGCTGGACGTATCGTTCCACCTCCCCGTTGAAAAGAATCAAAAGCCAGACGATCCCGGTGATCGTGATGACGCTTGCCAGGTTGGTCCAGAACTGGCGCGCCAGTAAGGGAAGAGGTACGCGGTACAGCAGCCAGCGAATTGCCAGGGCCAGCAGCAGCAGCCGGGCCGGCGGAGGCAGGAAATCACGCCGGAAGAGACTGGATCGCTTGAACAGGCGCCCCCAGACGAGCCCGATCAACGGCGTAAGAATCCGGCTCAACAGGTGAGTCAACAGGTAGAACACCGGCAGACCGAGAAGCACGGCAAGCCACTCGACCAGACGGATGCCTCCAATCCGGATGGTCGTCAGGAACCGAGGAAGGAACGTCCTGCCCCAGTCGAGCGCGATCTCCTCGTACAGAAGAGGAATGGATTCGAGCGTCGGGCTCGAGAACAGCCAGACTGGTTCGCTGCCTGCGCGTGCGACCCTTTCAACAAAGATGTCCACATTGCCACGCGCGCTGGCAATCGTGCCTACAAGCTCCTGCTGCGGTGCCAAGCCCGAGCCCTGGGGTGTCCCGCTGACCTCTCTGAGCCGCGCCGGCAGGCGCGTGTCGAGCACGACGAACAGCTGGCGTGTGAGCTCTACCGCGTCCTCGCCCCTCAGTCGCGTATTCAGGTACTGAACGGCGACCTCGTTCTGGTCTCCGCGCGCCGCGCTGAGAAATCCGAAAACGGTCCCTCGCGGTGTGCTGCGACCCAGCGGATCCTGTGGAGCTGGCGCTTGGGCGGGTGCCGGATCTTTCGCCGCGCCGGGACCGGGCTGAGCCCCCACCGTCACAACCGCCAGGACCGACGCCAGCAGACACACGCAGAGGAGACGGAACTCAACGCCTGAAGCAGATCTCTTGCGCATTCGTGTCCTCACGGAACAGTTACCCACCAGGATCTTCATCGTGTCTCGGCAATCGTAACCTCGCTTGTTCGGCGACCGATGGGCGTCGAAGCTCTTGCGAACGGCGTGCCGGCTCGAACGACTGCTCGGCGGTTGCTCGGCTTTCGGGTCCCTCTGCCGTCATTGCAACGCGCCCCGGAATCCCGGAGTTTATCCGATATGTCGGACGCCAGTTGCCAGCCAGCGCTCGGTAGTCGGCCCAAGATGATGCTTGCAAAGACTCAGGCGCGCAACGCCTTAGCTGGTTGTTGGACGGCCGACGACCGAGTGGCAAGGGCCCTGCAGTTTGGGCCTCGAGTGACGACCAGGCGGCCCCACCACTCTTGGTGGGAGGCGATGGTCAGGAGGACTGAGGGGACGACATGAATCGAATGACCGTGGTGGCGGCGGGAATTCTGGTCATCGTGCTGTTGCCAACCAGCCAGAGCGCCGGGGCGGCGGGGCAGCAAGCGCCGGCGGGGCTGCCGCAGGTCGTCGTCCTCGCCACGGGCGGCACCATTGCTGGTGCCGCCGCCACCGACGTGCAGGCTGCCTACAAGTCCGGCCAGGTGGGCGTTGACCAGCTTCTGGCTGCGGTGCCGCAGGCGAAGAAACTCGCGGCCCTGAGGGGAGAACAGATCTCCAACATCGGCTCGCAGGACATGAACGACGAGGTCTGGCTGAAGCTCGCCAACCGCGTCAACGCGCTGGCCGCCTCGTCCGACGTGAGCGGCATCGTCATCACGCACGGCACTGACACGATTGAGGAAACCGCCTACTTTCTCAACCTCGTGGTCAAGTCGAGCAAGCCGGTGGTCATGACGGCGGCAATGCGACCGGCGACGGCGTTGTCAGCCGATGGTCCGCTCAACTTCTACAATGCCGTCGCCGTGGCGGCTCACAAGGAGGCCGCCGGGCGCGGCGTTCTCGTGGTCGTCAACGACTGGATCCACGGCGCCTCTTCCCTCACGAAGACGAGCACGACCGCCGTCCAAACGTTTCTCTCGCCAGTCTGGGGTCTCATCGGGAGTGTGGCCTACGGGCAAATCGAATTCTTCCGGGGGCCGGTGGGCCGGCACACTGTGAACTCCGAATTCTCGGTCGAGAACCTCACGTCGCTACCCCGCGTCGATATCGTGATGGCTTACGAGAACATGGACGGTGCCCTCATCAACGCCGCGGTTGCCGCGGGCGCCAGAGGGTTGGTCATCGCGGGTGTGGGCAACGGCAACATGACCGAGACCGCCGTCAATGCACTTGCGGCACAGGCGACCAAGGGCGTTGTCTGCGTACGTGCGTCGCGTGTCGCGACGGGGCGTGTAGGGCGCAACGTCGAAGTCGACGACGACAAGTTTGGATTCGTCGCGTCGCTCGGCCTGAATCCGCAGAAGGCGCGGGTGTTACTGCGGCTCGCGCTGACGAAAACGTCGAACCCTCAAGAGATCCAGCGTTTCTTCGATGAGTATTGAAGGCCGCCACGATGGCTGGTGAGAACGAGAAGCTCACGACAGGAGCGTCAGGCTCAGACAAGCTGCGGCAGCGCGTCGCAACGATCGACTGGATGCGCGGCCTGGTGATGATCCTGATGATCGTCGACCACGCCTCGATGGCGTTCGATGGACATCACCTCGACCGCGACTCGGCGCTCTACGAGGATGCCATGACGATGGCGCTGCCGGGTGCCGAGTTTCTCACGCGATGGATTACCCACGTGTGCGCGCCGACGTTCGTGTTTCTGGCCGGCACCTCGCTCGCGCTCAGCATCGAACGTCGTGTCATCAAGGGCGGGAACGCGTGGTCGATCGACAAGAACATCCTGACGCGCGGCGCGATCATCGCGCTCATGGATCCCACGCTCATCTCGTTCGGTTCGGGCTGGTGGACGTTCTCGGTCCTCACTGCGATCGGCAGTGCGATGATCTGCATGGTGGCGTTGCGGAGGCTGCCAACCTGGGCCTTGGTGGCCTTCGGACTGGGTTGGCTGGTATTCGGTGAAGTTGTCACGGGCTGGCTCTGGTCGCCGCCCGGCAATACGAGCGTCATCGCATCGTTCCTGGTGGCGCCGTACGACGCGCCGGGCCTGAGCATCAAGTACCCGCTCCTCCCATGGCTCGCGATCATGACGCTGGGCTGGGTGTTCGGCCGCCACTTGATCCGCTATGCTGCAGGACTGAGCACGGTGTCCGGCAAGAAGGTCCTGTGGTGGTGCGGCGCGGCGGCTCTCGTCACGTTTGTCGTCGCCCGCGGCCTCAACGGCTACGGCAACATGTTTCTTTGGCGTGCCGACGGCTCCTGGCAGCAGTGGCTTCACGTGAGCAAGTACCCGCCATCGCTGACCTATGCTGCGCTGGAGCTCGGCATACTCTTCCCGTGCCTGGCGTTTCTGAGGACGATTGAGCCGAAGATCGGCGTCCGCGAAAACGGGCCGTTCCTGGTCTTTGGCCAGACGGCAATGTTCTTCTATCTCGTCCATCGCCTGGCTTTTGAGATTCCGGCGACCTACTTCGGACTGCGGGGCGTAGGAGGACTCGGCACGACCTGGGCCGTCGCGCTCGTGATGCTCGTTCTTATGTATCCCGCATGCCGTTGGTACCGCACCTTCAAGGCGGTACATCCGAATTCGATTCTGAAGTACTTGTAGCTCATCCTGGGAACTTCACGGACAGCCATGCAGGCGCCACATCGGCCGACGCGTTTCTGTTCTACGCCCAGCTTCGATACAACCTGCGGTAACGTCAGGACCTATTTCGCGGCGCCCAGTTGCTGCACTTTGGCTGACAGATCATGGGCAAGATGCCGCTGCCACACGATCCGGGTCTCGGGATTGGCAGAGAGATAACTCTCCAGGGTTCCGGCTTCCCAGCGCACGCTGCGGACCGGCTCGGCTGCCACCGCATCCACGTCCGCTACCGCGCCGCTCAGGAGAAGGGCTGACCCCACGATATCGCCAGCCCCCAGCTCACCGAGAACCCGTCCCTCTTTCGTGACCCGCACCCTGCCGTGGACAATCAGCGACATGGCATCGGCGCGCTTGCCCCGTTCTATCAATGGCTTCCCAGGTTCGATGGTGTTCCAGGATCCGATGCTCAAGACCTGCAGAATCTTCCGAGGCGACAGGTCCGGAAAGGCGAGCCGACGAACCTCCTCCTCCTCAGCGGTCAGCCTGACGGGACGTCGTTCGAGGTAAAGGCGCCATGACTGAAACAGGTTGATTCCGGCAAACAACACGCTCCAACCGATAGGCGCCCATTGCGGGGTTGGTTGAAGGACGAAATACGGGATCGCAATCAAGGAGGATGACACGGCAAACAGCCGCAGCCAAAGGATGTCGCGGACGCTGTAGGCCAGAAGGAGCAGGATGTTGGCGGCGTGGATAAAGAGGTTCACGTTCATGGTGCTCACCCACCCAGCACGATCGTCACCGCCACCAGCACAAGACCGAGCACCACCACACTCAACCCGGTGAGCCAGGGGTTGTAGCCGCCATGGCGCGCCAGCCGGTACCCGGTCAAAAACAACATGACGATCGCCACCAGATTCGACATCCGGAGCGCGAGCTGCACGTTACTGAAGACCAGAAATGGAACCGCGACCGGGAACGTGGACAGAAAGACGAGCAGGAACACGGCGAGCGCTCCAAGCCAGTCCTCTTTCGTCAGCGGCGCCTTGGGCGGGAGACCGTGCATCCGGAGCAGACCCTGACGCACCTTCTCGAAGTCATCCTCTGTCATGGTGGATGCCACGACGGGTGGGACCGCGCCGGCAATGAGGTGATGGGCCTCTTGAGGACTTGCGGCGGCGCGCACCGCGTGGATCGTGACGAGTCCGTGGCCCCGCTCGGTGAGAGCGCCCATCAGAAACATGTAGGCATCCACGAGACCCCACGCAATGTTGCAGCCAATCACCCCGACGAGGAGCGCTCGTATCTCTTCCCGGCCGGCGGTGGCCGCGCTGATCGTCCCGGTGAACGTCAGCGCCATGATCAGCCCGAAGAGGACCTCCGACGTACGCGCGATCGGGTCGAGCACGCGTTCCGCGCCCGCGTGTTGGGCTGGCTGCATTGCTGGGTTCTTCGGTAGTTTTCAGTTATCAGTTTTCAGTTCTCAGTTCTCAGTTCTCGGTTTTCAGGTTTCAGTCCAAACGCGCTTGAAGACTGTGCGACTGACAACTGAAACTGAGAACTGAACTGACTACTGATAACTGACTACTGATAACTGACTACTGATAACTGATAACTGTTTATCTCTGCCGGCCCGCAGGGGCTGCTCTCCTTTCCGTCACGCCGGCAGCTTTGCCCAGTTCGAGGATTTGTTCGGCCGTCGTGGTGGCAAACAGGTGCATGCTGCGGGCAACGACGCCAGTCCAGCCGGTCTGGTGGCTGGCCCCCAGGCCGGCTCCGTTGTCGCCGTGGAAGTATTCGTAAAACAGTAGAAGATCGCGCCAGTGCGGGTCTTCCTGAAACTTCCGGGCCCCGCCGTACACCGGCCGTCGTCCGTTGCCATCCTTCAGGAACATGCTAGCCAGCCTGCGCCCGATCTCCTCGGCGACTTGGTACAGCGTCATCTGACGTCCGGACCCCGTGGGACACTCAATCGTGAAGTTGTTGCCGTAGTACGAGTGGTACTGGAGCAGGGCCCGGATGATCAGCGCGTTGACGGGCATCCAGATCGGCCCGCGCCAGTTGGAGTTGCCGCCGAACATCCCTGAATCGGACTCTGCCGGCAGGTACGAGACGCCGTACTCCTGGTGATCGGTGTGGAATATGTAAGGGTGACTACTGTGGTACTTCGAGATGGATCGGATGCCGTACGGGCTCAGGAATTCGTTTTCGTCGAGCATCCGGGTCAGCACGCGCCGTAGCTTCGTTTCGTTCAGGATTGAGGCAAGCCGGCGGCCGTTTTCCCCGAGCTTGGTCGGGTCCTGGATGAACGCGGTCAGCTCCGGACGCTGCTCGAGGAACTGCCGGAGTCGCGCGACAAGTTCCGGGTACTTCTTGAGGAGCGCTCCCTCAAACACGGTAACCGCACAGAGCGGGAGCAGCCCGACCATTGAGCGCACTTTCAGACGCTCCGCCTGGCCGTCCGGGCGCCTGAGCACGTCGTAGAAAAACCCGTCCTCCTCGTCCCACATCCCGACATCTCCGCCGGCATGCACCATTGAGGACGCGATCCAGAGGTAGTGTTCGACGAACTTCTGGCACATGTCGATGTAGGAGGGCTTTTCCTGCGCAAGCTCCGTCGCAATCTCGAGCATGTTCTGGCAGAAGAGCGCCATCCAGGCGGTGCCGTCCGCCTGCTCCAGGTGCCCGCCCGTCGGCAACGGCGCGCTCCGATCGAACACGCCGATGTTGTCCAGCCCCAGGAACCCCCCCTCGAAGACGTTGTTGCCCGAACGATCTTTTCGATTCACCCACCAGGTGAAGTTGAGGACCAGCTTGTGGAAGGCGCGCTCGAGCCACTCGACGTCACCCTGGCCGTGCCGAGCCTTTCCTAGACGGTAGGTGAAGATTGTGGACCAGGCATGCACGGGCGGGTTGACGTCGCCGAAGTTCCATTCGTAGGCCGGAATCTGCCCGCTCGGGTGCAGATAGCGCTCCCGGAGCATCAGGTCGAGCTGCCCCTTGCCGAAGTCTTCATCGACCAGCGTCAGCGGGAGGATGTGAAAGGCCAGGTCCCAGGCGGCGTACCAGGGGTACTCCCACTTGTCCGGCATCGAGATCACGTCCGCATTCTGCATGTGATGCCAGCGATCGTTCCGCGGGGCTTTGCGGATGGGATTGAACGGATCGGACCCGCGCTCGGAGAGCCATCGGTCGACATCGTAGTTGTAAAACTGCTTCGACCAGAGCATGCCGGCGAGCGCCTGGCGCATCACGTTGGCCGCATCGGCATCGAGCGAGGACGGGATCACCGTCGCATAGAACTCGTCTGCCTCGCGCCTCCGCTCATTGATGACCGCGTCGAAGTCGATGTCGGCCGGAGGCACATCCGAGATGCGCAGGCGAAGTACTTGTGATGCTCCGGCGCCGACGGTGAGCGGATAGTGGGCCGCGGCCTTCGTTCCCGTCTTTTCCGGATTCACGGCCGTCTGGCGGCCGCGCACGATGTAGTTGTTGATCCCGTCCTTGACATAGGGAGTTCGGTTGGGAACCTGGACGAGGCGTTCCGTGTTGGTCTCGTTCTCGGTGAACAGCAGTGTTTGTGCACCTTCCGCATAGAAAAACCGCTCGCCGAGTTCAGCATGCGAGGCCGCGATGGGGCCATTGCCGTCGATCTGTTTCAGCACCGGTCGGGGAACATTTCCACCCCACGACCAGGTATTGCGAAACCAGATGGTCGGCAGCACATGCAGTGTCGCCGGCTCGGGACCGCGGTTGGTGACGGTGATCTGGATGAGAATGTCTTCCGGGCTCGCCTTCGCGTACTCCACGAACACGTCGAAGTAGCGGTCCTGATTGAACACGCCCGTGTCGAGCAGCTCATACTCGAGCGCCTGTCGGCCCCGGTTGCGGTTGGTTTTGACGAGATCGTCGTACGGATAGGCGGCCTGGGGGTACTTGTAGAGATACTTCATGTACGAGTGGGTCGGCGTCGAATCGAGGTAGAAGTAGTATTCCTTGACGTCCTCGCCGTGATTCCCCTCGCTGTTGGTCAGGCCAAACAGGCGCTCCTTGAGGATCGGATCCTTGCCGTTCCAGAACCCCACGGCAAAGCAGAGCAGCTGCTTGTCATCGGAAATCCCTGCAAGACCGTCTTCGCCCCATCGATAGGCTCTGGAGCGCGAGTGGTCGTGGCTGAGATAGTTCCATGCGTCACCCGACTCGCTGTAATCCTCTCGGACCGTCCCCCACTGCCGTTCGCTCAGGTACGGGCCCCACTTGCGCCAGGCCACCTGCGCATCACGCGCCTCGCTCAAACGTCGCTGCTCCGCACCCGCTTGTCCGTCCGTTTTCGCCATTGCATCACCTTCGAATTGGTTCACAGATTACGCGATTCGTTTGCTGTCGGCTGACAGCTGAAGGCTGACAGCTCCGTCCATTACTCCACCGTGCTCCAGGATGCATCGGGATTGTAGACGGTCAGGGCTCTGGCCACCTGATCAGTGTCAAGCCCCAGGTCTTTCTCGCGGACGATGCCGTCCTGGTTGACGACGAAGGTCATGACTCCCGTGGCGTCGTACTGCGCCGGCCACGCAACGAGCGCGAACCCGCCCGACAACTCACCCTTGACGATGTAGTCCTTCGCACCACCGGCTGCGTCGGCTCCCTGCGTGGTCAGGATCCTGAAATAGTAGCCGTGAAACGGCGCCGGCTGCCCTGGTTTTTGACCCGGTGCGGGGATGGGCTGTCCCGCGTCCGCTATCAGATCGCCCAGCGGGCTGCGCTTCTGGCCTCGCGTTGTGGGCCAATAGAGGCCGTTCTGCTTGCCCGCATCGCTGCGAAACGTGCGCGCGTAGAGGCCCGCCGGCTTGCCGTCGTGCCCCTGTGCGGCATACAGCCGCTGTGCGGTCACATAAGCCCGGCAAATCTGAATCACCGCCAATTCGTTGCGTCCAACCCGGCGGGCTAACACTTCTTCCTTCCCCGCCGCGGTGTCGAATCGCCAGACATTCCCATCCTTCACGAGAGGAATCGGGAACGGCCATTGCTCGTTTCCGATGATGAGCTCCTTGCCGGTCGCTCCCTGGTCGACCAGTTGCCACGATTCGGCGGCAGCGACCGTGAACACTTCCCGATTTTGACGGGCCGTCTTCGGGTCCGACGAAGCGGCCAGTTCCTTTCCTTCGGGACCGAAAATTCCCACCAGTTCGTCCATGTTCCCCCCGATGACGGTCGCAATCAACACGCGCACCGCTTCCTCTGGTGTCTGAAACGTTCGCTGTGATGGGGTCGAGGGCGTCGCGCGGCACGACAGGGTTGCCAACAGTGCCACGCACGCACACCCGACTGCGACCAGTGCGCGAACCGTGCCGCCAAGTCGGTCAGTTGAAGCAGTTGTCGCAGGTTTCCTTGTCACGTGCCTACCCTCAGAAGAAACGACTCATTCCCGAATCCCGAATCCCGAATCCCGAATCCCGAGCCTAAACTCACCGCCGGCGCCCTCCGCCAGAACGCGAGCTGCCCCTGCTGGCTTGGCCGCGAGAGCTGGCGGCTCGTTGCGACTTTCCACTCGAGTATCCCGAAAACGCATCGGAGCTCGTGCCGCTCCGCTGTGTTTGCGTCCTTTGCCCGCCGCTGTAGCCGCGAGATTCCTGACTCACGGTGCCCGAGCTCCTGGCTTCCGTCGCCCTGCTCTGCGCCTGACTGCGTGCCTGGTCGCGTTGTGCCTGCGTCGCCTCCGGCCGGTTCTCTACCCGGTTTTCCTGGCGCT
>DATBJG010000035.1:0-3155 GCA_036556585.1 Vicinamibacterales bacterium | reverse complement strand
TCGATCGGGAACATTTACGACGGCCTGGTGCGATATCTCCAGGAGGTCGAGGGGGTCGAGGTCCGCGTGGAAACCGTGGGGGCTATGCGCGGGGCGTTGCGGCGATTCGATCCCGAGCGGCGCGTGCTCACACTTTCCGAGGTGCTCCGGCGCGGCAGTCGGAATTTTCAGGTCGCCCACCAGCTTGGACTGCTGACCCAGCGTCCGGTTCTGGATCGGATTGCCCGCGAATCACAACTGACCGGCGAAGCCGAGGGCATGGCGCGGGTTGCGCTCGCCAACTATTTTGCGGGCGCAGTGCTGATGCCCTACGAGTCCTTCCTCGAGGCCGCGAGGTCGGAACGGTACGACATCGTGATCTTGAGTAACCGCTTTCGTACGAGCTTCGAGCAGGTCTGCCATCGTCTGACCACGTTGCACCGGCCGGGAGCTGAGGGCGTTCCCTTCCACTTCGTCCGAATCGATGTCGCCGGGAATATCTCGAAGCGCTTTAGCGCCACGGGGTTCCGTTTCGCGCGGTTCAGCGGGGCCTGCCCGCGCTGGAACGTGTTTGCGGCATTCTTGACACCAGGCATGATTCGAACGCAGCTCTCGCAGATGCCGGACGGGTCGATGTACTTCTGGGTCGCGCGAACCATCCGGAAGGATGCCGCCGGCTATCGTGCACCGCATACGGTGTTCGCGGTGGGCATCGGCTGCGATGTCCGCGATGCGCGGAAGCTTGTCTATGCCGACGGCGTGAACGTCGAGAGTCGCGAGACCGCAGTGCCCGTCGGTGTCACCTGTCGCCTCTGCGACAGGATGGACTGCGAGCAACGAGCGTTTCCTTCGCTGCAACATCCGCTGAAGCTTGATGAGCACGTACGAGGAATCTCCTTTTACGCGCCAGTAGCACCGCGCCAACCGCTCGGTGACTGACCCGGCTGATCCTCCGAAGAAACCGCTTACAATGGCCGCTGCAAACGACGGATCTACATTCTCTCCGGAGAAGGAGCAACGACATGCGGTTTGTAACCTTGGCAGCTCTCGTTTGGTTGGCTCTGGGCGCACCCGCCGGTGCTCAGACAGGGGACGCGGAATTGTTCGCGCCGATCCAGAAATTCATCGATAGCTTCAATAAGGGGGACGCGGCGGGTGCGGCGGCAACGCACGCGGCGAGCGCCGATCTGACGATCATCGACGAGGTGCCACCGTATGCCTGGCGAGGGGCGAAGGCCTTCCAGGCCTGGAGCGCCGATCTGGAGAGCGATGCAAAGAAGAACGGCATCACCGATCCGATGGTCACGTTGAGCCCGCCGACGCGAATCGAGAGGAGCGGCGACCGAGCGTATGTCGTGGTGCCCGCCGTCTACACCTTCAAGCTGAAAGGTACCGCCATGCGCGAGGCGGCGCAAATGGCATTCGTTCTGAAGAGGGGAACCGGTGCTGGGAGCTGGCTGATCGATGGCTGGACGTGGACGGGCCCGAAGCCGCAGCCGGCTGCAGCTCCGGCCAAGAAGTAGAACGGGAAAAGAGTCAGCCGGGCAGCACGAACCTGTTCCCGGCTGGCCAGATCATGCGCTGAAGAGTCTACCGAGTTGAGGTCGGAATCGGACCCATACCCTTGAACGCGTACTTGTAATAGCGCTGCCCGTCGTTGACTTCACCGATGAAGAGATTTCCCTTTGAGTCTGTAGCGGCGCTGTGCACGTGGAAGAACTCTCGCGCGTTGTGCCCGGCGTGCCCGCCAATCGAGTACAGGATTTCCATCGTCTGGCGATTGAGGACGCGAATTGCTTTGTTCGAACCATCGACAACGTAAAGAAATCTTTGCTCTTTGTCGGGCGAGATGGCGAAATGGTGAACGGTGCCTTCGGCCTGGAGCGTGTTTCTCGCGATAAACACTTCTCTGACGAACGTTCCGTCGGTTCTGAAAACCTGGAGCCGGTTGTTCGTGCGGTCGGCCACATAAACCAGGTCGTCGTCGGTCACGACGACGCTGTGAACGGGATTGTGGAACCCTTCGGGGGCCGGTCCCTGAATGAGCTGCGCGCGAGCGGGAAACTTCAACCCATCGTCCGGTTTCTTTCCGTACGCGCCCCAGTGACGCTTGTAGGCGCCGGTGGCCGCGTCAAAGACAATCACGCGATGGTTGAAGTAGCCGTCGGCCACAAACAACTCGTTCGTTTTCTTGTAGACGAACAGCCCCGCCGGCCCTCCCAGGTTTTCGGTATCGTTGCTGCCCTTGTTCTGACCTGCACGACCGATCTGCATGAGAAACTTGCCCTTGGCCGTGAACTTGAGGATCTGATTGTCGGTCTTGGCGTTGCCGCTCAGCCACACGTTGTCGTTGTGATCGACGAAAATTCCGTGTTGAGACGCCGGCCACTCATAACCGTCACCCGGGCCGCCCCATGCCTGCAGGAACTTGCCGTTGGTGTCGAATTGAAGGACAGCCGGCGCCGGAATGCAGCACTCGGCGTGCGGAGGATTGAGGGACGCCGCTTTCTCGCCGTCGGGGATGGAACCAGGACGATGGAACACCCACAGGTTGTCGTGTGAATCGACGGCAACGCCGCCAACCTGCCCGTTGACCCATTTGTTTGGCAAGGTCTCAGACCAAAGCGGATCGGGCGCGAACAGCGGCACCTGCTGGCGATTACCCTGCGCGCCTGCTGCCTGCGAGAACCACGCCACGACTGCACCGATCGCGACGACCAGAACCCACGCGGTCATCGTTTGGAACGTGCGTCTGAGCATCGTTCGTTTGAGCTGGCGTTCCATCTGAATCTCCTTGAAGTAGCGGCCACATCTTATCAGCGACGGAATTGCGCTACATTAGCCCTCTCAAGGCGAGGAGGGCATCCGGACATCTGGCGCGAAGGGTCCTCATCCTTGATTCCGAAAGGGGAGCGAGCTCCATGAACTACCTCCAGTTTGACAGAGACACGCTGTGCAATGCGCCTTACCCTTTGAACGAGATCAAGTACCGCCTGATCTTCTACAAGATCTCGGGCCTCAGTCACGATCTCAATGAGATCGACTATGCCGTTGACGGGCTCATCGATAAGCGGCCTGGCATCCGGCAAGTCGCCCTCGGGCTGCCGCTCGGCGTGATCTTCAGTCACGTAGATATCTTTCGCTGTCGCGACTTCTCGAAGCGCGGTGTCTTGCCC
>DATBJG010000034.1:0-4344 GCA_036556585.1 Vicinamibacterales bacterium | reverse complement strand
AGCTGAACATGCCGAAGTTGAAAGCTGCCGGTGTCGAATTCATTCATGGCGATGTGCGATCCGCCGACGATCTCGCGCTGGAGGGACGGGATCTCAATCTGTTGATCGACTGTTCCGCAGAACCGTCGGTGCTTGCGGGGTACGGCGGTTCGCCAGCAGAGGTCGTTGGCACCAACCTGGTTGGCACGTTGAACTGTCTTGAACTCGCGCGGCACCGGCAGGCGGACGTCGTGTTTCTGTCGACGAGCCGCGTCTATCCCATTGCGGCGCTCAACCAGATCGCGCTCGAAGAACAGCCCACCCGATTTGCCATCGGCCGATTGCAAGATCAGGTGGGGGTTTCGCCGGTGGGGATCAGCGAAACGTTTCCGCTCGACGGCGTGCGATCTCTCTATGGGGCAACGAAACTCGCATCCGAACTGCTGCTACAGGAGTACGGCGCCATGTACGGGCTGCGGTTTGTGATCAACCGCCTCGGTGTCATTACCGGGCCTGGGCAGATGGGCAAAGAAGAGCAGGGTGTGTTTGCCTTGTGGATTGCGCGCCACTATTTTGGTGGTGAGCTGACGTATCGGGGTTGGGGAGGTGCGGGCAAGCAGGTGCGGGACCTCGTGCACGTGCAGGATGTATGGCAACTGGTGCGCAGCCAGTTGACGCAGTGGGATCGGGTCAACGGACGCACATACAATGTGGGCGGGGGAACCGACGTGAGCCTGTCACTTTGCGAGACGACAGCCCTCTGCCGCGAGATTGTCGGGCGCAAGATCGCGATTCATTCGGACCCGGCGACGCATGTGTCGGATGTGGCGCTTTATTGCACCGATTACAGCCGCTTGACGGCCGACACTGGATGGCGGCCGACCTGGCAGCCGTCCGCAATATTGGCTGATATGTTCGAGTGGCTGCGGCGCGAGGAATCGCAGCTCGCGCCCATTTTTTCCGTTCAGACGTCCGGCTAAAGCCGGACTCAGACGTCCGGCTGAAGCCGGACGCTACATCATCATGTCCGTTGTTTTTGTCACCGGTTCGTGCGGCCTGATTGGGTCCGAAAGCGTCGCCCACTTTGCTCAGCAAGGTTACGACGTCGTTGGGGTGGACAACGACATGCGCAGCACGTTTTTTGGACCAGATGCGTCAACCGCATGGGTTCGAGACGAGCTCCAGCGCCGCTATCCAAGATACGTCCATCACGCTCTCGACATTCGCGACCGTCCGGCCATGGAGAAGCTGTTCAAGCAGTACGGCCGGGACATCGTGCTCATCATTCACACGGCCGCGCAGCCGTCACACGATTGGGCGGCACGCGATCCGCACACGGATTTTTCGGTCAACGCCACCGGAACGCTGACGGTGCTGGAATGCACTCGTCAGGTCTGTCCGGATGCCGTCTTCATCTTTACCTCGACGAACAAGGTGTACGGCGACACCCCGAATCGCCTGCCGCTTGTCGAGATGGAGTCTCGATGGGAAGTTGACCCCGGGCATCCAGCGCGCGAGGGGATCGACGAGACCATGAGCCTCGATGCCACCACGCACTCGCTGTTTGGTGCCTCGAAGGCCGCGGCTGATCTGCTGGTTCAGGAGTATGGTCGGTACTTCGGGATGAAGACCGTCTGCTTCCGCGCTGGCTGCCTGACGGGGCCCAACCATTCCGGCGCCGTGCTGCATGGCTTTCTCGCGTACTTGATCAAGTGCGTCAGCACGGGTGCCCCGTACACGATTTTCGGCTACAAGGGAAAACAGGTCAGGGATAACATCCACAGCAGCGACCTGCTGAGCGCGTTTGACGCCTTCTTTGGAGCACCGCGCGTTGGAGAGGTCTACAACATCGGGGGTGGCCGAGACTGCAACTGCTCGATGTTGGAGGCGATTGGTCTGGCTGAGGACGTGACGGGCTTGCGGCTGAACCATGAGTACAATGACACCGCACGGATTGGCGATCACATCTGGTATATCAGTAACCTCGGTAAGTTCAGGGCCCATTATCCGGATTGGCGCATGCAGTTCACACTCCGAGGGCTCGTCGAAGACATCTACGAACGCAACTCGAAGCGGTGGAGGGGTCTCGTAGGGCGGGCATGAAACTCTCTTTGCTCATCCCGGCGCGCAACGAGGGGGCCGCAATCTCGGACACCGTGCGCGCTCTGAATGCCAGACTGACTGCCGAGTCCATTCCGCACGAGATCCTTGCCGTCGAAGATCATTCCATCGATTCGACCGTCGACGTGTTCGAACGTCTGACTCGAGAGTTGCCCGAGTTCCGGTGGATTCGCAACAACGATCGGCCCGGATACGGCTACGCCGTGAGGGCGGGTCTGAATGCCTTCAGCGGAGACGCCGTTTGCATTGTGATGGCTGACGCGTCGGACGATCCTGGCGACGTGGTGACCTACTATCGAAAGCTCGAGGCAGGGTACGAGTGCGTCTTCGGATCGAGATTCACGACGGGTGCCCGCGTCGTAAATTACCCCTGGCAGAAGCTCGTGCTGAACCGGATGGCTAACCTCGTCATCAAGTTGATGTTCGGCCTGAAGTACAACGACACGACGAATGCCTTTAAGTGCTTCAGGCGCGAAGTGATTGACGGTATTCAGCCCATCGTTGCGCGACATTTCAACCTGACCGTCGAGCTTCCGCTCAAGGCGATTGTGCGGGGCTACTCTTACACGGTGGTTCCGACGCAGTGGTACGGGCGGACCACTGGAGCGAGCAAACTTCGGATTCAGGAGATGGGGAGCCGGTATCTCTTCACCATCCTGTACGTTCTGCTCGAAAAGTTGCTGACTCGCGGTGACTATCGGCGCTCTGGAGCCATAGCCGCTGCTGCCTCCGAAGTCGAGCCAGCTCACCCCGTGCAGCATCCGCAGGCCTAGACATGACGGTGACCCATTCCGTGTCGGACCGCGGCACCTCGGAGGCCCTGAAACACAGTGAGGAAGGGCTTCGGGAGCTGTACCACGGGCGATTCTCCGAAGGAGATCGCCTCCGCAAAGAGGAACTCTGGCGAATTCTGTGCGGGGCGTTCTTTCAGCGATACGTCAAACCCGAAGACGTTGTGCTGGACCTGGGTGCTGGCTACTGCGAGTTCATCAATCACATCCGCTGCCGGACAAAGTATGCGGTCGATCTGAATCCCGATACGAAAATCGCCGCGGCCGCGGACGTGAACGTGCTGAGCACGATGAGTTCTCGTCTGGACATGCTTGCCGACGGCAGCGTCGACGTGGTGTTCGCAAGCAACTTCTTTGAACATCTACCCGACGCCCGGGAGTTCCTGTCGACGCTTGGTGAGCTCCGGCGAATTCTCCGTCCCGGCACCGGCCGACTGTTGATCCTTCAGCCCAACATTCGCCTGCTCCACGGGGCGTACTGGGATTTTCTCGATCATCACCTCGCGCTTACCGATCGCACGCTCGACGAAGCCGTGCGCATGGTCGGGCTCGAGCCCGTCGAAGTGCGCGTGAGATTCCTGCCCTACACGACCAAGAGTCGGTTTCCGCAGCATCAGTTCTTGGTGCGGGCTTACCTGCGCCTGAAGCCCCTGCAATGGTTGTTCGGGAAGCAGACCTGGATGGTCGCGGTCAATCCCGGCAGGTCTGGAAAAACCAACCGGCCGCTGCCGAGTGTGTAATAATTACCCGTCAATGCCTGGGGTGGGCCGGCCCTCCCCGCAATTTCAGGCCAGAATCCTTTGAATTTGGCTGGTACCGGAATTGCGCATGTTTGCACGCCTGTCATTGGAGGGTTGCGACATGTCACAGGAAATGAAGCTGGGTGCCCGGCGGCCTCGGTTCGCCCTCAAGCTGCCGGTTTGGTATCGCACCGGTACGCAAGGTCAATGGCGCTGCAGTGTAACGAAGAACATCAGCTGTTCGGGGGCTGCGATTCATACTACGGACGCGCTAACCCCCGGGACTCCTGTGACCGTCAGGATTTCCCTGCGTGCCGGTCAGTCTGAAGTTGGAGGTTATCTGACGGCGGTGGGACAGGTGGTCCGAACGATCGAACCGTCCCCGTCTTCTCGGCCCGGGTTTGCATTGAGCGTCAAGAAGTACCGTATCGATCGCCGTTCGAATCTGCCGCTCGCGTAAATACCTCCCGGCGGCTCGCCACGGGCCGCCCGGTAAGTCCCTTCGGACGTCCGCCGAACGCTCAGTCTGGTCTATCCGCCCAGGAACGACATATAGTGCTCTTGGTTTGGCAGAGGCAGGTCGTTGGACCCGCCGGCTTGGTCTCGTAGAGGCGGGTCTTTGGACCCGCCTGTCCGTTAGAGGACGGTCGCGCGACCAAACCGGTTCGGGGAAAGGAGCTCGTCATGCTGCGGACCTTCGTGCTCTCGTCGGT
>DATBJG010000033.1:0-32632 GCA_036556585.1 Vicinamibacterales bacterium | reverse complement strand
CGTCGCTGACCGCGCTCGTCCCGATGGGGTTCGGCGACGACATGCTGCGGTTCAACGGCCTCGGCGAGCGCGTGACCGTGGCAATGAACAACAACGACAAGCCGACCGGGGCTCAGAAGGAAGCGTATTACGAGATCGCGCGGTGGGCCGCCGAGCGGGGCATGACGATCACCATGCACTGGAACAGCGACGCGTCGGTCGGCGAGCTGCTGTCGATCTGGGAGCGCGTGAACGCGCAGGTCCCCATCGCGCCGCTGCGATGGTCGATCGCCCACCTCAACGACGCCTCGGACCCGACGCTCCGGCGGATGAAGGCGCTCGGCGTCGGCTGGACCGTCCAGGATGCGCTGTATTTCGGAGGTGAGGCGTTCCAGCAGAGTGTTGGCGCTGCGGCGGCGCGTCGGGCACCGCCCGTTGAGACGGCTCGGCAACTGGGGGTCGTGATTGGCGCAGGCACTGACGCGCACCGGGTCGCGTCCTACAACCCCTTTACCGCGCTGCAATGGTTTCTCGACGGCAAGACCGTTGGTGGCCTGGCGCTGCGCGGTCCGCAGGAAATACCCAGTCGCGCCGATGCGCTGAGGTTCTATACGCGTGGAAGTGCCTGGTTCTCCCGCGATGAGGACTCGCGCGGGTCGCTCGAGGTCGGCAAGCTAGCCGATCTGGCGGTGTTGTCCAAAGACTATCTCTCAGTTCCGGTCGAGCAGATCAACAGTATCGAATCGCTGCTGACCATGGTCGGCGGAAACGTGGTGTATGCCGCCGGTCCTTTTGAGAACATGGAAGAGAGAAGATAGAAGAGAGAAGACAGAAGATAGAATACGGAAGCTGAAGCCGCTCACCTGTGCGTATCCGCATTCGACTCCGCATTCTGTCTTCAATCTTCTGTCTTCTGACTTCCGTCTTCCTCACAATGGCCGTATGGGCTCAGGGGTCGCCCACCAGGAGATCTTCAACCGTCCTTCCCGTTTCGGTTGTCGAAGCCACGATTCCGCAGCTGCAGGCCGCTCTGACTGAGGGCCAGCTGACGTCGCGTGAGCTCGTTGCGCAGTATCTGATGCGCATTGCCCTTTACGAAGACAAGCTCAACGCCATCATTAGCGTCAACCCAAGGGCACTCGCGGAAGCTGAGGCGCGTGACCGCGAACGGGCGCAGGGCCGGGTTCGCGGGCCGCTGCACGGCATCCCCATCGCGCTCAAAGACAACATCCAGACGATCGACATGCCCACGACTGGCGGGACGCTCGCGTTCGACGGTTTCGTGCCTCCGTACGAGGCAACGCTGACGAGGCACCTGCGCAATGCCGGGGCCATCATCATCGCCAAGACCGGTATGACCGAACTTGCCAACTGGGTGGCCGGACCACCGACCCCAATGCCGGCCAACTACAACGCGCTCACGGGATACGGGATGAATCCGTACGATCCGCGGCGCGATCCGCGCGAAGGCCGATCGGACGGCCGTCCAGCGATGGCAACGGGAGGATCGAGTTCGGGAATTGGCACGGCCGCCAGTTTCTGGGCGGCAAACGTGGGAACCGAGACGTCCGGATCGATTCTGAGCCCTGCCTCACAGAACATGCTTGCCGCGATCAAACCAACCGTCGGGCGTATCAGCCGCCACGGGATCATTCCAATCACGGGCGATCAGGACACCGCCGGCCCGATGACCCGCACGATCACCGATGCGGCCATTCTGTTCGGCGTGCTCGAGGGGGAAGCGCCAGATACCAGCGATGCCGCCACAGCGCGCTGTGCGCGACCTCCGGGCGGTGACTACACCCGGTTTCTGCGAGCCGATGGACTGAAGGGAGCACGCATTGGAATCCCGCGTGCCTACTATTACGACCAGGCTCCCTTGCCAGGGCGTCCACCAGGCGGCGGGCTCGAGCGTGCCGCAAGAGAGGTGATGACCGAGGCGATTGCCGTTCTCACGCGCGAAGGGGCGATTGTCGTAGACCCGGCTGACATTCCGAGCGTTCGCTCGACCGACGTGGCGAGCAATCTGGTTCTATGGGAAGTGTGTTCGGGCGCGCGGGGTGGGAAGGGAAGCGACCAGGAGTGCTCGACCGTCTTCAAGTACGGCATGAAACGCGATTTCAATCGATGGCTCGCCACCCTCGGGCCAGGGGCACCCGTCAAGTCGCTGACAGAGCTGAGATCCTTCAATGTCGCGCACCGCGAGGCTGGCGCGCTCAAGTACGGCCAGTCACAGCTCGACAATGCCGATGAAATGGATCTGGATGCCGATCGCGCCCGGTACGAACGCGACCGCGCGAAAGATCTGCGGCTCGCCGGCACGCAGGGAATTGACGCGGCGCTCACCGAACATCGGCTCGACGCGCTGCTGTTTCCCGCGGCAGCCGGCGCCTCAATTGCGGCCAAGCCTGGCTATCCCACGGTGATCGTGCCGTTCGGATTTGTCCAGAATGACGCGCCGCCGTTTCCCCCCGGATTCGACGCTCGCCCGATGCCCTACGGAGTCAGCTTTGCGGCAGGTGCCTGCTCCGAGCCGAGACTGCTGGAGCTGGCGTTCTCGTTCGAACAAGCCACGAAGCGCCGCGTGGCCCCACCAGCGATACCGTAAGAAGGCTGACGGCTGACGGCTGAAGGCTGACGGCTACTAATGCGTCATCGCGTACAGAAGGATGTCGATGCCGACCGCGTAGCCGTGGACGGAGAATTCGTAGAAGTAGTTGGGGTCGTCCCCCTCGCGTTCGAACGAATCGCCAAAATCGGTGTTGTGCGTCATGAACACCATCATGCGGCCGCGCGGGTCGTAAATGGCGCGCGTGTGCACCTCGGCGCTGGCAGCGCCGCGCTCGGACGTGGGGCCGCCTCGACCGCCCCAGAAATTGATCGAAGGAATCTGCGGGACCCGCGCGATTTCGAAGAGCGTGCGAAAGAGCGGATGATCGATCGGCACGTCCACAATGGGAAACTCCGCCACCGGCAGCGCTTTTCGAATCTCGTTCTCCCAGTTGTCCCATGCGTTCGGGCCCCAGAAATCGTCGGCCCACAGGAACCCGCCTTTCAGCAGATACGTTCGAAGCCGCGCGGCCTCCGCATCGTCAAAATAGACGCCCCCGACCTCGGTCATCATGATGAACGGGCAGCGGAACAGCGCATCCTCGGTCAGGCCAATGACGACGTGTTTGGGCTCGCCTGAATCGTCGAAGCTGACCGGAGCTTTCGTGAGCTCGGACAGGCGAATGGAAAGGTTGACGTCGGCACGCGGATAATCGACGCTCCATCCACCGCCGTCGCGATAGCCATTGTTGAAGCCAATACGACAGAAGTTGAAGCGCCCGTCGAATGTGTTGGCGGTGGGCCTTCGAAGAAAATTGCCGAACCTGCCGCCTCGTCGCTGACCGAATTGCGCGGCCACGCTCCCCACCATTACGAGGACGATCACGGCGAACACGATGAACCGCCTTTTCACACGACCAGTCTAACGCCGAAGCTTGCTAATAATCGATCCCCAAACAGGCGTTTTGCTCCAATGGTCGAGGCAAAAGGCTGACGGCTGAAGGCCGGGCTGACGGCTGAAGGCTTATCCTATGTCCCTCATGTCGAACGAGCTGGACGCTCGGCCGAACCAGTCTGGGCTGTGGCTCACGGCTGCCGTCATTCTGTCGGTCGCCGTGATCCTGGGTGCCCCGTTTATTGGTGAGGTCCGGGCCGCCATCCGCAGCTTCTTTCCCACGCGATATTCCTCGATCATCAATGGAAGCGTCGCGCTCCTCGTGGGCCTGGGGACTGCGGTCACGCTGGTCCGCATGCGACGGCGATGGGGCAGACTTCTGCTCCTGGTTTCGGCGCTTGCCCTGGGCATCGGGTACGCCGTTGCTGCCAGTACGGGCAATGCAGACGTCGATGCCGTTGAGCGGTTTCATTTCATCGAGTACGGCGTGTTGACCTTCTGTTTCTATCAGGCCTGGCAAGTACGAGAAGACGGGTCGATTTTTCTTCTGCCTGCGTTGGCCGCCTTCCTGGTCGGCACCTTCGATGAGTGGTGTCAGTGGTTCGTCCCAGGACGAGTCGGCGAAATTCACGATGTTCTCCTGAACGGGGCCTCGATTGGCTGCGGGCTCCTGGCCAGCGCTGGCATCAATCCACCGGCTGGTGTCTCCGCCAGATTTCGTCCCGGTTCGATCCTGAGGATTGGTTTGCTTGCAGTGGCGGTCGTGTTAGGTGTTGCAGGATTCCTTCATTCGGCACATCTCGGGCACACGATCGCTGACGAGGAAATCGGCGCCTTCGATTCGCGGTACTCGGAGCGCGACCTGCAACGGCTCGCCGAAGATCGGGCTCTGCGCTGGCACACGCGTCCGCCCGTCCGACAGGGACTGCTGTCGCGGGAAGATCAGTACTTGAGCGAAGCGCTCTTTCACGTGCAGGAACGCAACGACGGAGATGCCCGGGTTGCGTGGCGGGAAAACAGGATTCTGGAAAAGCACTACGGACCTGTCCTCGACATCCGGTCCGGACCCGCCTATGCGTATCGGTGGCCACCCGAACAACGAATTGATTTGGCCAGTCGAACGACCGGTGACGGGGAGCCGTATGTGAGCGCGGCACTGCCGATACCGGTCTTCAAATGGCGGAAAGCCCTCTTCTGGGCATTCGTCACGGCGGTGGCGTGCGCAATCATCGCCTCGTGCATGGTCGTGGAGCGTCGTGGTGTAGCGTGAACCCTTGAGGGTCCGCTGGTCCGCGGGCCTTGAAAGACCCGCTCTACACGTTGTCGTCAGGAGGATTCATGGATCTCCCGCAACTCAAGGCGCTGCAAGCACCCCTCAAGGAACGATACAAGGTCGATCCGCCCTCGGCGACCATCACGCTCGGTGCGGTGGGCCAGACGAGCGATGACGTCACCTGCAAGCTGGCGACGGGGCTGGGTCGTGTGACCGCAGGCCTTCATCCGGCCGCCGGCGGCGACGGCACCCTGGCATGTCCAGGAGACATGCTTCTCGAGGCGCTGGTTGCATGCGCTGGAGTCACTCTGCGAGCCGTCGCCACGGGGATTGGCGTCACCCTCAGAAGCGCCCGGGTCACCGCCGAGGGTGACCTGGACTTTCGGGGGACCTTGGGCGTCGATCGGGAGGTACCCGTGGGATTCCGCGAAATACGTCTGACGTTTCAGCTCGATACGGATGCGTCCGACCAACAACGCAATACGCTCATTCGTTTGACCGAACGCTATTGTGTGGTCCTGCGCACGCTGCGGGACGCGCCTCCTATCTCGGTTGGAGAAGAAGTCTGATCGACAAGTTTTTACTCGCTGCTCGACTTCCGTCACGTGGTGTAGTCGATTAGGTCGTACCAATTACACGAATTCAACTGGCACGGGCATTGCTATTGAACTTGAGGATGTCCCAGCCAACTCCCCTGGCGCGACTTCGAGATCGCTGGACTCGCGCCTCTCAACGCCAACCCTTCCTTTCCAGAGTTGCCGTCGCGCTGGCCGGCGTGCTCGTTGTTCTCGGCATCTGGCTGACCTACGACGTCTTCTCGGGCCTGCCCGGTCGAGATGACATCCGGTCCCTCGGGAACATGGCGCAGGCCACGACCGTGTACGACATGTCCAACCGGCCGGTGTTTACTATCTTCAAGGAGCAGCGGATCGAGGTGCCATTTGCCAAGATTTCGCCGCACCTGCTCCGGGCCATTATCTCGATTGAGGATCGCCGCTTTTTTGCGCACAACGGCGTAGACAGTTTTCGGGTCTTTGGCGCAGCCTGGAAAAACCTTCTTCACTTCAGGGCGGCGCAGGGCGGGAGCACGATCACGCAGCAGCTGGCCCGTCAAAGCTTCCTGACCCGCGACAAGACCTTGCGGCGCAAGCTGAAGGAAGCCGTGCTGGCCGCGCGCATCGAGGATCAGTACTCAAAACACGAGATTCTCGAGCTGTACCTCAACAAGGTTTATTTCGGTGAAGGGTTGTACGGAGCGGAAGCGGCGTCCCAGGGGTACTTTGGAAAGCCCGCAGTCGATCTCGACGTGTCCGAGGCGGCGCTGCTGGCCGGGCTGGTCAAATCGCCTTCGGCCTACGCGCCAACGGTCAATCTGGAGCGGGCGAAGGCTCGACGGAACGTCGTTCTGCAGGCGATGCTTGATGAGAACGCGATCGATCGACCCACGTGGAAGCAGGCGACGAGTGCGCCTGTCATGCTGCAGCCCAAAGCCGGGGAGCCCGAAGTCAGCGGCCTTCACTTCAAAGAGCAGGTCCGACTGCAGTTGGTTGAGCTGTTTGGTGAGGAACGTGTGTACGAGGGCGGGCTGAAAGTCTACACGACGATTGATCCTGCCATGCAGGAAGCGGCCGAAGCCGAGATCGCACGGTCGTTGAAGGAAATTGAAACACGTCAGGCCGCCGCGAGGCGGAAGGGTCGCGCTTCAACTGCGCCAGAAGATCTCCTTCAGGCGGCCCTCGTCGCCATCGATCCCAAGACCGGTGAAGTTCGCGCGATGGTTGGCGGACGCGATAAGAACGCAGGCGGCTTCAATCGTGCGACGCAGGCTCTGCGACAGCCGGGCTCGGCCTTTAAGCCGTTCGTCTACGCGACGGCACTGGAAGCCGGGTATTCGCCTGCAAGCCTGGTCGACCGGCTCGACGAGCCCATCATGACATTGCAGGGCGAGTGGATTCCTGAGGACGATCATTCGGAAGGCTCCGCCATGACGGTGCGGACGGCACTGCGCACCTCGAGCAACCGTGCTGCGGCTCGAATGATTGAGGATGTTGGCATCGAACGCACAGCCGAGTACGCCAAACGCCTTGGACTGGGGTCCGTTCCGCAAGTGCCGTCGCTCGCTCTGGGGTCGGGCGAGGTCACGCTGCTTTCGATGACGATGGCCTATGCTGCCTTCGCCGACACGGGCCTGCTGCACAAGCCGATTCTGATCCGTCGCGTGGTCGATGCGCAGGGTGCCACGCTGTTTGAAACCACACCATCTTCCGAGCGGGCTGTCTCGGAAACGACGGCATTCCTCATGTCCCACATGCTGGCGGACGTCGTCAATGCCGGTACGGCCTACCGGGCGCGGGCCGACGGATTCACATTGCCGGCGGCTGGCAAGACAGGAACGACCAACGATTACGTTGACGCGTGGTTTATCGGGTTCACGCCAAAGCTGGTGTCAGGTGTGTGGATTGGATTTGACAAGCCACGCACGATCCTGCGCAACGGCTACGCTGGAGATCTGGCTGTCCCGCTGTGGGCGCGCTTCATGAAAACCGCCACACGCAATGACAAGCCGTCGTGGTTCAAAGTTCCTCCCGGTGTTGTCGCACTTAATGTGTGCCGGATGTCCGGGAAACTGCCGGCTGGCGGCTGCGACGATGTGACCATCACCAACGATGATGGGACGACCGTCAATCGATCCGTCATTCAAACCGAATACTT
Source organism: Vicinamibacterales bacterium (assembly GCA_036556585.1). Lineage (GTDB taxonomy): Bacteria > Acidobacteriota > Vicinamibacteria > Vicinamibacterales > JAMQPK01 > DATBJG01. Next base: position 25,223 of record DATBJG010000033.1, on the reverse strand, counting down.
CGTCAAAGGCACTGAACCGACCGAGTCGTGTGACCTGCATCCAGGCCACTCCTTCCTCCAGGCCATCACCGGTGTATTTCGAGGAACGCAGAACGTGACACCAGTGACGGCGGGAGCGGCCGGGCTTCCTCCTGCGACCGCTCGCGTCGAGGCGCCTCCGGCGGATACGTCCGTAGCGCCGGCGACCTCGGAGCTTCCCCAACCTCCTGAAAAGAAGAAGCGCGGCTTCTGGGGCAGAATTTTCAAAGGGAAAGACTGAAAATCGGTTTAGTTGTTTGTCCGACACAAAGAGTTGAGAAGCAGTTCGTCCAGGATTTCGACTCACCAGGGGGCACATCGCCTGCATTTCTGAACGGCTAGAACTTCCTGAACGTCAAATTTATTCGGCCTATACCCGTCAGCTCCTGCGGCGCAGTGCCCGGGAGGATTTTCGCCACACCGTGATACCGTAATCGCGCCGGACCACCAAAGACGAACCCGTCACCCGACTGGAGCATCAGGCTTTCGACGGGCTCTCGCCGCCGCAATCCGCCGAACAGAAATCGCGCCGTGTCGCCAATCGATAGCGACACAACAGGGACGCCACCTGCGAGCGAACCGGGACTTTCGTCCTTGTCCTGGTGAAGCCCCATCCGCCCGTCCGCGCCGTACCAATTGATGAGACAAATATCCGGGCTGAGGTCGTAACCGGCCGCAGCCGCCACTCGTTGTCCGAGATCTGACAGATCCTCGGGCAGATCCGGAACCGGCTTTCCGTCAAAGTCGCTTCTAGCCCCCTCATACTTATAGGTCAGGGGGTTCCAGTGCTTACCAAGACAGAGCATCCGGACCCGCATTTTGCCGCCTCCCCTGACGGTTGGGACATAAGCTCCGGCATCAGCCTCGACCAGTCCACGGCACCGATCGGCAAGACCTCGTTGCTCGTCAATCGAAAGGAATCCGTCGAGGATGCACGCCCCCGGCGCCAGCCAGCGCATCCCCCCATCATACGGTGCACGGTTGTGTAGGACTGGGTATACTTCTCGGAGGCTTCGCTTCGCAGGCTCTAGGCCCAGAGCCGAGAGCCTGGTTTAGATATGTCATTTCTGGCCCCCCTTTTCTTTGGCGCGCTGGCAGCTCTGGCTGTGCCGGTCTTGATTCATCTCATCCAGCGAGAAAAAAAGGAAATCGTCTACTTCCCGTCGCTGATGTTCCTGGAGAAGATTCCCTACAAATCGGTTCAGCGCAGGCGTATTCACAACTGGGCGCTGCTGCTGCTTCGCATGGCGGCGGTCGTACTCATCATTACGGCATTCGCCCGCCCGTTCTTCAACGAAGCGACCATTGCCTCTGCCGCGGCGTCGGGCTCGCGAGAGGTTGTGATCCTGGTCGACCGCTCGTACAGCATGGGATATGGGGATCGCTGGCAGCGGGCTCAGGCGGAGGCTCGCAAGGCGGTTGATGCGCTGCGAGCGGGCGATCGTGCCTCGCTCGTGTTTTTCGCGCGTGGCGCCGAGGTCGATGCGCGATCGACGGACGATCGCGCGCGCTTGAGGCTGGCGATCGAGCGCGCGACGGTTGGATCGGGGTCCACGAGATATGGCCCCGCGCTCAAGGTCGCTCAGAGCATTCTGGAACAATCGACGCGCCCCCAACGCGACGCGATTCTCATCTCCGACTTTCAGAAAGTCGGATGGGAAGGTCCGCAGGACGTACGGTTCCCGCTTGGTGCCACGCTGACCGCTGTTCCCATTACCGATCCGACCACCGCGAATGTCTCGGTGCTTTCGGCGGCATTCCAGCGCGACCAGCAGTCTGGCCAGCAACGGGTCATCGTGACAGCCGGCCTGCAGAACCGAAGCGATAAACCGATCGCGGCGCTTGATGTCGCCCTCGATATCGAGGGCCGGCAGGTGCAGGCGCAGCAGGTGGCCCTTGGCGCCAATGCATCCGGGTCGGTGACCTTTCAGCCTCTGGTACTACCGGCGCCAACAACCCGTGGGACCATTCGATTGGCGAATGATGCGCTCGCCCGCGACAACGCGTTCTACTTCACGATTTCGCCGGGCCGTCCGGTGTCGGTGCTCATTGTCGAAAGATCCGGTGCTGGACGCGATCTCAGTTTCTACTTGCGGGGAGCCCTTGGTATCGGACGAGAGCCCGCCTTTGTTGTCAACGTCAAGTCGATCGATCAGTTCACGTCTGCCGATCTGGCTGATCGCGCGGTGGTGATCCTCAACGATGTCCCGATTGGAGGGGCCCTTCCCGATCGGCTGAACAACTTCGTCGAGAAGGGGGGCGGAATCTTTGCCATCCTCGGGGATCGCAGCACCTGGCCGAATGGATCAACGGTGATGCCCGGTACATTGATGCCGGCTGTCGACCGTGGCCTGGGGCGTGCCGGCAGTATCGGCAGCGTTGACTTCAGCCACCCGGTGTTCGAATTGTTTCGGGCGCCCCGGAGTGGCGGGTTTGCAGGGACGCGCGTGTTCCGCTATCGCGGCATCGACGTAGCCGCGCCGGCGCGCGTTCTCGCCCGCTTTGACGATGGTGGGGTGGCGCTGGCCGAGAAAGACACAGGGCAAGGGCGCGTGCTCGTGTGGACGGGAACCCTGGATAACCTCTGGAGCGATCTCGTTCTGAAGCCGGTCTTCCTTCCATTCGTGCATCGGATGTTGACGTATCTGGCCAGATACGAAGATCCAACTCCCTGGTTGACGGTTGGACAAGTGTTCGCCGAGCGCCGCGGCGGCAAGGCGCGGATGGCGTTGACCCCGACCGGGCAGCGGATTCCGGTTGGGGGTGCGACGCCCGTGGCTTCGAGCCAGAGCCAGACCCCCGAGGCAGGCGCTCCGGGTCCGAGCCCGGGCGAGGTGTGGGTCGAGCTCAACGAACAGGGGTTCTACGAAATTCGCGACACCTCCGGCGGGGATGCTGGCGCCGTCTCGGTTGCCGTCAACGTGGACGCCGCCGAATCGGACCTGACAATGGTGGATCCGCAGGAACTTGTGGCGGCGGTGACCGGGCGGGCTCGAGCCGGAGATTCGACAACCGCGGCCGAGACCCCGGAGCTGAGACCAGCCGATCTGGAGCGGCGCCAGGCGATCTGGTGGTACCTGCTCCTGGTCGGTGTTCTGCTCCTTGCCGGCGAAACCTGGCTGTCGAACCGCCTTTCTCGTGCCACAGCGTGAGCGTTACCGGTTAAGATTAAAGAAAAACTTCCGAGGGCCAGTGATATGCCTGACGAACCCCGAGAGACGATCGACCGCGATGAGCTGCTGACGCTAATCCGACAGGTCAGGGGACGGTGGCGTACGAAGCTGGCCGTGCGCGGCGCGGCGTTCGTGCTGGGCGTCGGCTTTGCCGCGCTCCTCATGTCGGCGTATGGCCTGGAAATCCTTCGGTTTCGCCCCTCAGCCATCATTGGCTTCCGTATCGGACTATTTGCCGCGCTGGTGGCGCTCGTCGCCTGGTTTCTCATCCGTCCCCTTCGGCGCCGCGTGACGGACGAACAGGTTGCTCTCTACCTCGAGGAACACGAGCCCTCGCTGCAATCGGCCATCCTCAGTGCCGTCGATTCGACGACTGCGGAAAAGCCGGCTGAGTCGCCTGCGCTGGTGCGGCGGCGTGTCGAGAGTGCCGTTGAAAAATGCCGCGAAGCTGACCTGGGACACCGGGTCGAGGAGCGGCGGCTCCGCCGTAACGCGTTCGGGCTGGGGGCGGTCGCTGCCGCGGCGGCCCTGTTGATCTTGGCCGGACCCGCCTACCTTCGTCACGGCGTGTCGGCGCTTATGGTGTGGCGCAGCGTGCAGGCTGCCAGTCCATATCGTATCGACGTCCAACCGGGCAATGCGGCGGTTCCGAAGGGCTCCGATCAGACAGTCACCGCCAAGCTGGTTGGATTTGGGTCGAATCGCGTGGAGCTGTTGACGCGCGCCTCATCGACGGGTCAGTACGAGCGTCTGCAGCTGTTGCCCACCGACGATCCCGAGACGTTCGAAGTGAAGCTGTTCGATCTTGCCAAGCCCATGGAATATGTCGTCGAGTCGAACGGCGTCCGGTCGGACGTTTTCAACCTGAAGGTCACTGACCTTCCATACGTCGACAAGCTCGAGCTCGAGTATCACTTCCCGGCGTACACGGGTCTAGCGCCTCGCAAGGACGAAGAGGGTGGGGACATTGCGGTCGTCCGGGGGACGGAGGTCCGGCTGCGCGCTGTTCCGACGATGAGTTCACCAGCCGGCCGGATCATGCTCGAGGGTGAAACTCCGATCGAGCTCACGCGCAATGCGGACGGCTCCTTCGCTGGAACGTTCAAAGTCGAAAAGGATGGATCGTACCGGATAGAACTGAACGGTCCCGCCGGAGAGAAAGTCCAGGCCTCGGCACAGTACACGATTGACGTGTTGACCGATCAACCGCCGACGGTCTCTTTCAGCAAACCGGGTCGCGACACCAACGCCAGCCCCGTTGAGGAAGTCTTTGTCGAAGCCCGGGCCGACGACGACTTTGGCGTCAAGTCTCTCGATCTCATGTATTCGGTCAACGGGGGGGCCGAGAAGTCCGTCAAGTTGTTCGGCGGCGGCAGCAAGGCCACCGGTGAGATCACCGCGGGTCACACCTTCTACCTCGAGGAGCTCGGGCTGACACCGGGCGACTTCGTCTCTTACTACGCGCGTGTCACCGACAACAACAGCGTGGGCGGAGCGCAGACGGCCAAGAGCGATCTGTACTTCATGCAGATTCGGCCGTTCAAGAAGGACTTTCGCGCCGCACAGTCGCAGGGCGGAGGGGGTGGCGGTGGCGCCGGTGGCGCAGAGGTTGGCGCGTTGTCACAGCAGCAACGGCAGATCATTGCCGCCACGTTCAACGTGATCCGCGACCGGAAGACCTACAAGGCGGCTGAGTTCCGTGAGCATCTTGTGCTTCTGACGTTGTCGCAATCGCGATTGCGCGATCAGGTGGAAGGCCTCGTCAGCCGGATGAACAGCCGGCTGGTCGAGCCCGATCCCAGTTTCAAGAAGATTTCTGAAATCCTGCCGCAGGCGGCGCAGGAAATGCGCACGGCCGAGGCGGCGCTCCAGGCGCAGAAGCCGGATGACGCGCTACCTGCCGAACAGCGCGCCCTGCAGCACCTGCAGAAGGCCGAAGAAGAGTACGAGATGCAGGTGCAGGTCAGTCGCCAGCAGGGTGGCGGCGGCGGGGGCGGGGCCGGATCCATTGCAAACGATCTTGCGGATCTCTTCGAGCTCGAACTGGACAAGATGGCCAACCAGTACGAGACGAGCCGTCGCGCTGACCAGCAGAACATGGACCAGCAGATTGACGAGCTGGCCGAGCGGCTGAGAGAGCTGGCCCGACGACAGGAGCAGGAAGCCGCACGTCAGGCAAGGCGGAGTGCTCTTCAGCAGGGAGGCGGAGGCAGCAGCGCACAGAGTCAGCGGGCCCTGGCCGACGAGGTCGAAGAGGCGGCACGGCGTCTCGAGCAGCTGGCCAGAGAACGTCAGAGACCTGAGCTCCTCGACACGGCTCGGCAGCTGAGGCAGTCGGCTGATGCCATGAGGCGAGCGGCGGCAAGCGGTGACAAGAACGCGGCTGCCGAGGCAGCTGCGGGTCTCGACCGGTTGCGCGAGGCGCAGCGGCGGCTCGAGCGAGGGCAGGAGGGCCGTGCGCAGCGTGACATTGCCGAAATGCGTCAACGGGCGGAGGAGTTGGCTGCAGAACAGCGCGGCATCGCGTCGGAAGTCGACCAGACGCTCAGTGCGGGTGCGCAGACCGGGCAGGGGCAGCAGCGGGTGGGGGGCATTAATTCCCGCAAGGACGAGCTCGAGCAGAAAGTTGCCGATCTCGAACGTCAACTCGATCGCACGGCGTCGGAAACGCGCCGTGACGAAAAGTCGGCGTCGCAGAAGCTCTCAGACGCGGCCGGTTCGATTCGCGACAACAAGGTCAAAGAAAAGATTCGCTATTCCAGGAACCTGCTGCGCGCCGGTTCGCCCGAAGCGCGTGGTTTCGAGCAGAGCATCAGCGACAATCTGGATGCACTGCGCGACAAGATTGCTGATGCGGCCACCTCGCTTGGTGCCCGCGATCGGGCCGACAAGATGGCGGACTCGCTCGACAAGACGCGTGATCTCGTCCGCGGCCTCGAGTCGCTCGACGAGCGGATGCGCGAAGCCGGTCGCCGCGGCCGACCCGGACGAGACCAGCAAGGACGGGATCAGCAGGGTCGAAGCGGCCAGCAGGGCCAACAGGGACAGAGCGGCCAACAAGGCCAGCAGGGGCAGAGCGGTCAACAAGGTCAACAGGGTCAGGACGGACAGGGAGGTCAGAACGGCGAGGGTCAGCAGGCCAACGGTCAGCCCAACGGTGGCCGCGACGGTGAAGGTGCCTTTGGCGGACCAGACGGCTGGAATTGGGGTGGCGGAAACCGCCCTTGGTACTGGTCCGGTGAAGATGCTCGCCAGTTCCGCGGTGAGATACGGCAGTGGAGCAACGAGGCGCAGGAGTTGCGACGCGATCTCCGCGAACAGGGGATCGACGTCGGCAACCTCGATGAGATTCTCCGCCGGTTGCGCGAGTTCGACAGTGAACGCGTCTACCAGGATCCCGAAGAGTTGTTGCGACTTCAGTCGTTCGTGGTCGAGGGCCTGAAGCGGTTCGAATACGATCTGCGGCGTCGGGTCGACGCGCAGAACGAGCAACTGTTCCTCGCGGCAAACGATGAGGCTCCGGCCAGCTTCCGCAAGCTCATCGAAGAGTACTATCGCGTGCTCTCGAAAGATCAAGGACGGTAGCGTGCGGCGTCGGACCGTGTGGATGGTGTTGGCTGTGCTGCTCGTTCTGGCAGCCACCACCGCCTATGCGCAGTTCCGGGGGGGTGGGTTCGGCTTTCGACGCATACCGCCACGGCTTCCCAAGGCGGACAGCTTCGACGGTCGCTACAATTTCTGCCGCCTCATGTATCAAAGTGCCTATCGTGAGGCAGGCGGGCAGGGTTGGTCGACCGATTACCCTGACGCCGACATCAACTTTTCGATCAGGCTGGGTGAGCTCACCAAGACCCCTGTCAATTTTGACAAGCGCGGGGAACCGAATTTTCTCGTCGTGCCGATCATGAATCCAGCGCTGTTCCGGTGTCCGTGGGCGATCGTCGAGGACGCCGGCTCGATGTGGCTCGAAGAGGAGGAAGTTGCACAGCTTCGTAGCTACATCCTCAAGGGCGGCTTCCTGTGGATCGATGATTTCTGGGGCTCCCGGGCGTGGGATAACTGGAGCGAGCAGATTGGCAAGGTTCTGCCGCCGGGCGAATACCCGATCATCGACATTCCACACGATCACGTTATCTATCGGACGCTGTTCGAGGTCGACCGAATCCCCCAGATCCCGTCGATTCAATTCTGGCGGCAAAGCGGCGGATCGATTTCCGAACGCGGGTCCGACAGCGCCGAAGTGCATTTTCGGGCGATCACGAACGAGCGCGGCCGCATCATGGTGCTCATGACGCACAATACGGACATCGCGGACGGATGGGAGCGGGAGGGAGAGGACCCCCGGTACTTCTACGCGTTCTCGCCGGACAGCTACGCGGTGGCCATCAACGTCATGATGTACATGATGAGTCATTAGCTGGACGGACGAATCGGCGAGTCAAGCCCCAACGACCCCAGGCAGGACCGTTCATCAAACCCCGGTGCAAGTGTCGGTATAATCGAGACCCTTTATGCGTCTTTTTCGTTTCGTCATTATTTCGGCTATTGGCCTGTTACCGCTGGTGGTTGCCGGCTGCTCCGACACCGAAGTCTCCAGCGCCGCACAAACACCGGGCAGTGGGCGAAGTGCTCAACAGGGGCCGGTGCCCGTCACCGTGGCGCCTGTCGTCAGTAAAGCCATGCCCATCGAGATTCGCGTGATCGGGAGTGTCGAACCGTACTCCACGGTGGCGGTGCGGTCACAGATCACCGGCCAGCTCACGGCGGTCAACTTCAAGGAAGGTGACGACGTGAAGCAGGGGCAGGCGTTATTCTCGCTGGATCGTCGGCCGCTCGAGGCGGCGCTGCGGCAAGCCGAAGCGAACCTCGAGCGTGACATGGCCCAGGCGGAAAACGCGGCGTCCCAGGCCAAACGGTACGAAGACCTCGCGGGACGAGGGATCGCGTCGCGAGAACAGGTTGATACCACGAGAACCGGAGCCACGGCGTTGAATGCGACGGTCGAGGCCGATCGGGCAGCCGTCGAGAACGCCAAGGTGCAGCTGCAATACGCCACGATCAGCGCGCCGCTGGCCGGGCGGACCGGGGCGCTGATGGTGAACGAAGGCAATCTCGTGCGCGCCAACGATGCCACACCGCTCGTGGTGATCAATCAGGTCTCGCCCATCTTTGTTTCGTTCAGTATTCCGGAATCGCGTCTGCCCGACTTGAGGCGATACATGGCGCAGGAATCGCTGCGTGTCGAGGCCAGCCCGCCCAACGACGGTCGTCCGCCATCTTCAGGTCGGATCACGTTCGTGGACAACTCGGTCGATCCGAATACAGGCACGATCAGAATCAAGGGAACCTTCCCCAATGACGATCGGCGGTTGTGGCCGGGTCAGTACGTGAATGTGGTCGTGACGCTGACGAGCGATCCGGCCGCGATCGTTGTTCCTGCAGCGGGTGTCGATGCCGCGCAAGAAGGACCGTACGCCTTTGTCGTGAAACCGGATCAGACGGTGGAATTTCGGCCCGTCGAGGTCGCTCGAACCAACGGCCTTGAGGTTGTTATCAAAAGTGGATTGAAACCAGGCGAAACTATCGTGACCGACGGACATCTCCGTCTGGTACCGGGCAGCCGGATCGCGATCAAAGAAGAGAGCAGGACCACACCATGAATCTTTCCGCCCTGTTCATCAAACGGCCCGTGACGACGACGCTCGTCATGCTGGGCATCATGGTGTTCGGCATCATGGCGTACCGCGTGTTGCCGGTGGCCGACCTGCCGGCCGTTGACTTTCCGACGATCCGCGTGCAGGCAGCGCTTCCTGGTGCCAGCCCGGAGACCGTGGCCTCGTCGGTGGCGCTCCCGCTCGAAAAGCAATTTGCCACGATTGCGGGACTCACGAGCATCAATTCAACAAGCACGCAGGGTGGAACCGATATCACGCTGCTCTTCGATCTGAGTCGCGATATCGACGCAGCCGCGCAGGACGTGCAGGCCATGATTGGCCGGGCCTCGCGTTCGCTCCCGCCACAGATGCCGGCCCCGCCCTCGTACCAGAAGGTCAATCCGGCCGACCAGGCCGTCTTCTACATCGTGCTGAGTTCAAAGACGCTGCCACTCTCGCGGCTCGATGAGATCGCGCAAGGGACCATCGCCCAGCGGATTTCGATGGTGAGTGGCGTCGCGCAGGTCAACGTCTTCGGTTCCCAGAAGTACGCCGTCCGGATCGACGTCGACCCGCGGCAGCTCGCCTCGCGCGCGATCGGACTCGATGAAGTTGCCGCCGCGGTGGGGAACGCGAACGTCAATCTCCCGACAGGCACCATCTTCGGATCGCGAAGCTTTGTGGTTCAGACCAACGGTCAGTTGCTGCGAGCTTCGGCCTACGGTCCATCGATCATCGCCTACCGGAACGGCAACCCCGTACGTCTCGACGAAGTGGCGCATGTGTACGACGGTGTCGAGAACGACAAGACCGCCAGCTGGCAGCAGGGCGATCGATGCATCTACCTGGCAATCCAGAAGCAACCGGGCACGAACGTCGTGGAGGTCGTGGATCGGGTCAAGGCGCTGATGCCGACCATCCGAGAGCAACTTCCGGCATCGGTCATGCTGGACGTCCGCAGTGATCGCTCCGCCACGATTCGCGAGTCGGTCCACGACGTCAAGCTGACGCTTCTCGCCACGATCGCCCTCGTGGTGATGGTGATCTTCCTCTTCCTGCGCAATATTTCGGCGACGATCATTCCAAGTCTGGCGCTGCCGGGCTCGCTGCTTGCCAGCTTCACCGTCATGTATCTGTTGGGGTACAGCCTCGACAATCTGTCGCTGATGGCCCTGACCCTCTCGGTGGGCTTTGTCGTCGACGATGCGATCGTGATGCTGGAGAACATCGTCCGCCACATGGAGATGGGGAAGCGTCCCATGCAGGCTGCGTACGACGGCTCGAAAGAGATCACATTCACGATCCTTTCGATGACCGTGTCGCTGGCCGCTGTGTTCATTCCGGTCCTTTTCATGGGGGGGATCGTTGGACGCCTTCTGCGCGAGTTCGCCGTGACGATCAGTGTGGCGATTCTCGTGTCCGGCTTCCTGTCAATCAGCCTCACGCCCATGCTGTGCAGCCGGTTCCTCAGACCTCCGCAGAGCGAACGCCACGGATGGATGTACAACGCGTTCGAACGCATGTTCCAGGGCTGGCTGAGGTTGTATGACCGGACGCTGCAGGTGAGTCTCCGTCATCGCGCGCTCACGATGGCGACATCGATCGTGTTGCTCTTCGGCACCGTGTATTTGTTCATGGTGGTGCCGAAGGGCTTCCTCCCCAACGAGGATCAGGGGCGGATGATGGTCAATACCGAGGCGGCACAGGGGATCAGCTTCGATGAGCTGGTGCGGCACCAGCTTCAGGTTGCCAAGATCATTCAAGACGATCCCAACATTGCGAGCGTGGGAAATAACGTCGGGATGATGGGCAACAACGCCGCCGGCAGCGGCAATACCGGACGCATGTTCGTCGAATTGAAGCCGCGCAGCGAGCGTGAGCTATCGGTGGATGAAACCATCGCGGCACTGCGTCCAAAGGTCGCGCAGATTCCTGGACTCCGGACGTTCATGGTCAATCAGCCGCCCATCAACCTCGGCGGCGGTGGTGGCAACCGTGCGCTCTATCAACTCACGCTGCAGGACACCGACACGACCGAGCTGTACAAATGGGCCCCGCTCTTCGAGGGCCGGCTCCGCCAACTCCCGGGGTTCGAGGATGTCAGCAGCGATCTTCAGCTGCGAAACCCGCAGGTGACGGTCGAAATGGATCGCGACAAGCTGTCGACGCTCGGTCTGACCGCCAACCAGGTGGAGACCGCCCTGTACAATGCGTACGGTACGCGACAGGTTTCACAGATCTACGCACCGAATAATCAGTATCAGGTGATTCTGCGTGTCGCTCCGGAGTTCCAGACCGACCCCGAAGCCATGTCGCTGCTTCACGTCCGGGCGAGCAGCGGCCGTCTCATTCCGCTCGAGTCGGTCGCGCGTTTGACGACAACAGTCGGCCCCGCTCAAGTCAATCACTTCGGTCAGCTTCCGTCGGTCACGATCTCCTTCAACCTCGAACCAGGTCTGGCGCTGGGTGATGCGGTCACCCAGATCCGGACGCTTGCCGCGTCGACGCTTCCGGCGACGATCGCCATCGCGTTCCAGGGCACGGCGCAGGCCTTCGAAGATTCGCTGCGCGGTCTCGGGCTGATTCTCATCATGGCGATCGTCGTCATTTACATCGTGCTGGGCGTCCTCTATGAGAGCTTCACACATCCCCTCACGATTCTCTCGGGGCTCCCGTCGGCGGGCTTTGGCGCGTTGCTCACTCTCATGGTCTTCAAGACCGAGCTGAGCCTCTATGCGTTCGTCGGCGTCATCATGCTCGTGGGTCTGGTCAAGAAAAACGGCATCATGATGGTGGACTTTGCCATTGAGGCACAGCGGCAGGGAAAGCCGCCTTTGCAGGCGATTCACGAGGCGTGTCTCGTGCGGTTCCGCCCGATCATGATGACGACCATGGCGGCTCTCGTGGGCACGCTGCCCATTGCGTTGGGTCTTGGAGCTGGGGCTGAATCACGCAGGCCGCTTGGTCTGGCCGTCGTCGGCGGTCTCCTCGTCTCGCAGCTGCTGACGCTGTACATCACGCCGGTGTACTACGTCTACATCGAGGGAGCGCGGCTTCGGCTTGCCAGACGCAAGTCCGCGGCACGTGACGAGGCGTACGTGCCGGCCGCCAGTTAGTTCTTCCGTTCCTGCAACGTCGCTATAATCCCCCTTCGACTCGCCCGGACTCATTCGCCCGGGCTCGCTCAGGGCAACGGCACTCAAATGTACCGTTGCAACTGCGGGAGGACACGATGAAGACCAGAACTGGTTTGAGGCAGTTGATCAGCTGGGCGGCGTCCGCGGTTTTGATTCTTGCAATGGCGACGAGCCTCTCGGGTCAGTCGGGGCACAAGCCCAGGAAATTTCTGGGAGGGCCCCTCGTGATTGAAGATCAGGGCAGCTTCTTCATTGGTGGCGTGCCCAAGATTACGGACCACGCGGTGGTTCCGCAGCCCCCGGTTCCCGGCGCACCTCCGCCACCCCCCGTCACCACGACCAACCAGATCACGATCGGTCAGATGTACGTGCAGTTCCAGATTCCGGCCAAGCGATCAGGCTCGGGGTGGCCAGTGATCATGGTGCACGGGTCGAGTCATACCGGCGCGTGTCTCGAAGCCACGCCCGACGGTCGTGAAGGCTGGTACCCCTATTTCGTGAGAAAGGGCGTGTCGACCTACGTGGTCGATCAGGCAGGGCGGGGACGCTCCGGGTTCGATCAATCGGTGATCCACGAAGGGGAATCCAGGATCGGGAGCGATGCCAAGGCTGCCATGGATCTGCTGCCGAGCTTCGGCCGCATCACCGATAACGGTGCCTGGACCGCGTGGTTCGGTCACCTCGTTCCGGCCAATTCCACTATTCTGACCGGGACCCTCATCCCCCACGGAGCGCCGAACGATCCGAATCCCAACCCCGACGCATATCAGCACGTCCGTCCGTTGTTCCCATTGGACACGGTGGATGCTGGAATTGCATCGCGCAGCGGGGCGATTGGACCGGCGCCTGGAGGTTCCAATCAGTACTATGCGCTGGAGTATTACAAGCAACTCGTTCCAAATGCCGAAGTGACGCTGCCCGGCTCAACGTGCAGCAGCTGCGATCCCATGACGCTGACCCCGGCCAATACGTGGACGCCGCAGAACCTGGCAGCGCTCGTGGAGAGGCTGGGCGGCGCGATTGTCGCAACCCATTCACAATCCGGCATCATGGGGCACCACATGGCGCGCATTCTGAAAGAGCGGGGACAATTGGGGCTGCTCAAAGGCCTGATCACGCTCGAGGGATCGTGCTCGCTCCCGAACAGCGGTCTCACGGCCGCGGATTTCGACAATATTCCGTACCTTGCGGTGAAAGGCGACTACACGCCCACGAGCATGGTGTGCCAGGACACGGTCAATGCCATCAACGCCAGACGTGCCAGCAAGCAGGGGACCGCGAAAGCCGACTACATCAAGCTGGACGATATGGGAATTCTGGGCGTGACCCACATGATGATGCTGGACACCAAGAATCTCGAGATCGCGGATGTCCTTCTGGACTGGGTGAACAAGAGCGTGCCGAAGCGTCGCTAAACGCGGATTGACACGGATCACAACGTAATCACGGGACGCGGATCTACGCAGATCGCGTGGAGTTGTAAACAGGACGCGGATCGGAGTTGATTAACTGCGTGCGCGGATCGGATTGACTACGGGACGCGGATGGAGGCGGATCTGAAAGAATCACGAGACGTGGATTCTGGGTAAGGCACGCAGATTACTCATCTACGCTTGATCGGCGGAGGCACTACGCAATGCGACCTCTTCGGTATTCCATCAACGTCACATTGGACGGGTGCTGCGATCATCGGGCAATCATCGCGGACGAAGACTTACATCGTCACGCGGTTCAAAACCTCGACCGGGCCGATGCTCTCCTCTTTGGCCGGGTGACTTACGAAATGATGGAGGCAGCGTTTCGGCCGCCGGTGCGGACGGAAGCGAGGCCTGGTTGGATGGAACCCTTCGCCCGGAGGATCGACGCGGCAAAGAAGTACGTCGTGTCGAGCACCCTGGACCGGGTCGATTGGAACGCGGAGCTCGTACACGGGGATCTGGGGAAGGCCGTTCAGCAGCTGAAGCGGGAGTCGGGTCGGGGACTGTTCGTGGGAGGCGTGAAGCTTCCGCTGGCGTTGGCGGAGCTGGGATTGATCGATGAGTACGAGTTCGTGGTGCATCCCAGGCTGGCGGGCCATGGGCCGACGTTGTTCGCGGGCCTATCGAAGTGGGTCGACTTGAAGCTCGTGAGCCGGCTGGAGTTCGGCTCGGGGGCGGTGGCGATGCGGTATGAGCCTAGAAGGTAGGACCACGCAAATCCGCGTCCTGTATTCATCGGCGTGGATCCGCGTCCCCGTGATTCTTGCGATCCGCGTTGATCCGCGCTCCCGCGATCCCTGTGATTGGCGTTCTCAATTCGCCCAGTTGATCTTCGCGGGATCTCCTGCATAGACGGTGCGGATGAAGGCCAGCATTTTCCAGACGTTCTCGTCGGGAAGGCTGCTGTAGACGACCGGCATGGTCTGTTGAGGGATCTGGCCCTTGATGAGTTTGAACAACGTTTCATCATCGCTGCCGAACTTCCAGCTATCGTCGATCAGGGACGCCGCCATGCCGCCGCCCCCGCCCCCGCCGTGACATCCCTGGCAACCAACCTGGAAATAGAGCTTCCTTCCTTCAGCGATCATCTCCGCGTTCCCGGCATAGGGATTGAGCTTCTTGATTGCCGGATCTGCGGCAGGCGCCGCAGCGGGGTCGGCCGGTTGGGGCGCGGCGTCCGGTGCGGGTTGGGACGGTTGGGTCGGCTGCTGAGCTGGGTCCGGATTCTGTCCCGCTCGAGCGGAAGTTGAGGCAGGAATTGGCTGGAGCGGGACACCGTACTCCTCGAGAATCGTTCGTATGTCCGTCTGACGTCGATCGATGGCCGCCTCGAGCTGGCTCTTCAGCTCTTTGTTCCCTTTCTTGACGCCCATCGAGATGTCGAAAGCCAGCGGCACTCCAACCTCATCCTCCAGCGGTACGAGCTCCAGGGGCACGTTCATCTTCTTTGCGTAGTACCCCGCCAGCGGGCCCCACGGGACGGCCACGTCGACCGTTCCCTCAACGAGGTCAACCAGCAGCTTGAGAGGTCGATCCCGATCGCCACGCGGATCGAAGAAGAGTGAGTAGGTCGACACGTTATCGAGGAGCCCGCGACGCGCCAGACTCTCCTCCGGGGGCGTGTTGACGTAGACGCCCAATCGGAGGTTTTTCAGCTCCGGAGCGTCCAGCGATCTGATCGAGTAACCACGGTCTTTCCGATACGCAATTACGTACGACGTCCGGTAGTACGGCTTGGTCCAGAGCACGAAATCCAGGCCTTCGGGAACGCCGAAAATCACGTCGCAAAGGCCCGCGTCGATCGTATTGCGGACGAGACCCCGCTGGTGTGGCCACCACGTGTATTGGGGTGTCGCGCCGAGCTCGCCGGCAATCACCGCGGCGATCTTGTTTTCGAATCCCTCGAGCTTCTCGTTGGAGAAGGGAAGGTTTTCGGGATCACCGCAGACACGGAGTGTCTTCGATTGCGTAAATACGGTCGCGAGAGTGGCGACGTACACCACAACGAGTCCAGCGGCAACCCGCCCGTACATCCGATTCACAGCCTCCAGGATTGCAGAGAATCGTACGTGGGGCGGGGCTTCAGCCCCGCCGCCTCCAAGCCGGACCTGAAGGTCCGGCCTACGTACGTTTGGCGATGACTCTATTCCAGCGCGTACACATGGAGCGACCCTCCCACGGAGGTCGCCTTGTCGAGTCCCGACTCATAAGCTGCGCCGACGGCGCCAAGCGCGCCAAACGGGTCCTGGCGCGACAAGTTACCGGCAATCGGCAGGCCGAACCAGCCCCCGATGCCGGAGTAGATTGCGACGTACTGCTTCTTGTCGGGACCTATGAACGTGATCGGGTTTCCAATCGAGCCGGATGGGAGCCTGGCCTTCCACAATGGGGCCCCGCTCTTGGCATTGACGGCTTTGAACCATCCGTCCATCGTGCCGTAGAACACGACGTCGGATGCCGTCACCAATGTGCCGGTCCACACAGGGAATGGTTCCGTGATGCCCCAGACCTTCTTGCCGGCTGCGGGATCCCACGCCATGAACTCGCCCTGAAAGCCGCCAGGGCCCGGGAAAATGCGCACATTCGCGCCGACGTACGGCGCCCCCGCGATGTATTGGACCTCGGTGCCTTCGTAGTTCATGCACAGATTGTTCGTGCCCACGTAAAAGAGGCGCGTCCGTGGTGAGAACGACACCGGCTGCTGGTTCTTGCCTCCCATCGCCGACGGGCAGATTTGTTTCGTATCGACCCCCTGCTTCGTCCGCTTGGTCGGATCTTCTACCGGGCGCCCCGTCTTGAGGTCGATGCTCTTTGCCCAGTTGGTGGCCGCCACGAACTTCTCGGCCGAAAGCACCGTTCCGTTGGTGCGATCGAGAACGTAGGCAAAACCGTTGCGGTCGAAATGGACCAGAGCCTTGACTGGTTTCCCGCCGATCGTCAGATCGACGAGCACGTGCTCGTTGATGCCGTCATAGTCCCACGCATCCCACGGCGTCATCTGATAGGCCCACTTCGCCATGCCGGTGTCCGGATCTCTGGCGAAAATCGACACCGACCATTTGTTGTCGCCCTGACGCGGCGTAGGATTCCAGGTTCCAGGATTGCCGGTGGAGTAGTAGAGCAGGTTCAGTTCGGGATCGTACGCATACCAACCCCAGGTGCTGCCTCCGCCGTTCCTCCAGCGCTCGCCCGGCCAGGTCTTCGTTCCCTCACCAAACCGGCCATAGTGCGGGTTCGCCTGGTTGAAGTCGGGCGCCAGCTTGATGTCTTCATCTGGACCCATGCTGTACGCTTTCCATACCTGCTTACCCGAATTGAGATCGTACGCCGCCACCCAACCTCGAATCCCGAACTCACCGCCGGACACGCCCACGATGAACTTGTCCTTGACCACGAGTCCGGCCATCGTCATCGTTTCGCCTTTGAGCGGATCGGCATTCTTCGACTTCCACAGTTCCTTTCCGGTGTTGCCGTCGAGTGCGATCACCTGTCCATCGAGGGTCGTCATGAGGATCTTGCCCTGGGCGTAGTTCACACCTCGATGCACCAGGTCGCAACAGGCAACGGGAACGGCGCGATCATCCTGGACAGGTGTGTACTTCCACTTGATGGGCCAGCCCTCCTTCGCCAGATCGAGGGCGTAGACATGATTCGGGTAGGCGCTGTGCACGTACATCGTGGAGCCGACAACGAGCGGCTGTCCCTCGTGACCCCGCAGAGCACCAGTCGAGAACGACCAGACCTGTCGAAGTCCTTTGATGTTGGCGGGAGTGATCTGCGCGAGCGTGCTGTATCGCGTGGCAGCGTAGTTCTTTCCCGGCAGGACCCACTGGTTGTCGTCGGTCTGGGTCTTTAGCAGTTCCTGATTGGCAGAAATTGCCAACGGCACCCAGAGCGCTAGGATTGCGACCGCACAAATGCTCCGCTTCATAGCCCTCTCCTTCTGTTTCAATCTCTTGTCCATCCGTTCTGCATCGCGGCTGGGCGCGATGAGCTCAGAAAAACAGACTGGAAGCTGATTCAGCCGATTGAAGAATGTGGCAGGCTACGCCCCGTGACCGCCCGTGTCAACAGTTGAAGCGCAGCGAAGTGGCGCTTCAAAAGCCACCAGCGTGTGCTTTTTCGAGAACCCTGGCCGATTTCTGTGATTCCGCAGGTAAGCCCTAGTAACACAGGCAGATATCGGTGGTTCGCGAGGTGTCTACGCGCCGTTTTGGCACACGCGCTGCGACGCAAGAATTCGGCTGAAAGACAGAAGTCATTCCAAATCAATTACTTACAAAGTGATGCGTACATGGCGGCGCAATTGCTCTTGCTCTAGCCGTTGTTAGTCCCTTCATCCCTTCAGGGGCTGCTGATTCCTTATTTCTTTTGAGTCACGG
Source organism: Vicinamibacterales bacterium (assembly GCA_036556585.1). GTDB lineage: Bacteria > Acidobacteriota > Vicinamibacteria > Vicinamibacterales > JAMQPK01 > DATBJG01. The sequence goes on along the minus strand of DATBJG010000033.1, from coordinate 7,381 downwards.
TCGTATGACCAACCGAACAGGCGCCCCCACACGTGTGCTCGCAGTGCTGACTGTCGTTCTATGTCTTGGGATCTCGCTCGACAGCCAGTCGCCACCCACGTCTCTGTCACAAGACCTGACCAAGTTCCTCGCTGCTCGCGTCGAAGGGACCGTACGAGTGATTGCCGTCGGCGATCCAACTCGAACCCGAAACGCCGGCCGTCGCGTAGGCGCGCGTGAGCGACGGGCGTTAACGCAAGGCGTGGCGCTCGAGCTTTCTCGTGATCAGCTGCAGCAGATGGTCGACGAAGGTGAGGTGCAGCACTTTTCGCCGGATCTCCCCGTCGTGACGACGATGGACGTGACGAATCAATCGACGGGAGCCGATCAGGTCTGGGCGGGCTGGGGCGGGCTCGTCCTCGGATTGGGGTCCTACCGTGGTGTGACGGGACAGGGCGTTGGCGTGGCGGTCGTCGACTCGGGTATCGCCGCGGGTCATAGTGCTCTCAGCCGGCAGATTGTTGCGAGCGTCGATCTTGCCAGCAACGCCACAGGAACGGATGACCAGTTCGGTCATGGCACGCACGTGGCCGGCATTATTGCCGGACAGGCCAGTGCCGCTGCCGGAGTGACGTCACGCTTTGCGGGAGGCACCGCACCCGGCGCTCGACTCATCAACGTACGGGTGCTCGGCGCCGACGGTGCAGGCTACACGAGCGACGTGATTGCCGGAATCGACTGGGTCATTGCGAATCGGCAGCGCTACAACATCCGCGTCATGAACCTTTCGCTGGGTCATCCGGTGGTAGAACCGTGTGCCATTGATCCTCTGTGCCAGGCCGTTGCGCGAGCGCACGGCGCGGGGGTTGTCGTGGTTGCGTCGGCTGGCAACGGCGGTCGAACCGCCGATGGCTCGATGGTGCTCGGGGGCATTTCCTCGCCGGGCAATTCGCCGTTTGCGATCACGGTCGGGGCCTTGAACACGCATGCGACGGCGGGGCGCCAGGATGACACGGTGGCGAGTTTCAGTTCCCGCGGCCCGACGAAATTCGAGTTTGCGGTGAAACCAGACGTGGTGGCACCTGGGACACGAATCGTGGCACCGGAATCCCCAAGTGCCTGGATCGGCTCGAACTATCCGCAGTTCCACATAGCTGGATCCGGAAACAACGGCTATCAGAGCCTGAGCGGGACGAGCATGTCGGCGGCTGTGGTGAGCGGGGGGGTCGCCCTTTTGCTGCAAGCGAACCCGTCGCTGACGCCGGCGCAAGTCAAGCTCGCGCTTCAGACAACTGCCACGTACATGCCCGATGCCGGCCTCATTGGTGCAGGTGCCGGCAGCATCAACCTTCGTGCGGCCCGTCAGGTTGCGAGCGAGGGCCTGCTGGGTTCGCTCACGACGCGTGTCGTAGGTCGGCTGATCGGCTCGACCGGCGTGACCTACTGGGACTCTGGCAGCCTGATCAATCGAGTCTACAGAACCGGTCCGAGATTGATTAGCACCTTGCTGGCGCCGCTCGTCTGGCTGAATCCCGGACTCCTGCAGTGGGGAGATTTGAACCTGCTCGGACTGCAGAATCCCCTGGGCACGACCGCCCCCAACTACATCGTCTGGGGAGAGGTTGCCGGATGGACGAGCAGTTACTACATCGTCTGGGGCGAAACCATTGTGACTCCGCAGAACGACTACATCGTCTGGGGAGAAGGTGGTGGCGACTACATCGTGTGGGGCGAAACGCAGGTGATTGACGAGCCTTAACCCGGGCAAACGCGGGACATGGGACAGAGTCGTCCGAATTTTTCGCTCCTCTCGCGCTCCTGCAGACTGTACGTCGGGAGCGTCAGTCTTGCAGGGCTATTGGTGTTTTCCCATTCGGTGTGGGTCGTCACGACCACCGACATCGACTGGCACTGGATACTCTTTGCGGCACTGACGGTCCTCGGTGGTGTCATCACCATCAAGGTTCCGTCGCTCGTCGCGCTACTCTCGGTGTCCGAGATGTTCGCCTTCACGTGCGTGCTGCTGTTTGGTCCTGCAGCAGGCACCCTCACGCTGGCAATTGATGGCGTGATCCTGTCGGTTCGCAGAAAACACCGCGCGCACCGAGCCCTGTTCAACGCATCAGAACTCGGGGTTTCGATCTGGTGCAGCTCGCACCTCTTCTTTGCCCTGGCCAACACCGGGCCGCTCTACGGAAAGCCACTGGAGCTCGGCGCCATCCTGTTGCCGATGGGCGCCATGACGCTCGCCTACTTCGTGCTCAACAGCGGGCTGGTGGCCACGGCCATCGGTCTCGAGTTCGAGAAAGCGCCGCTGGCCGTCTGGCGCCAGCATTTTGCATGGCTTGCGCCCAATTATCTGGCGGGCGCGGCAATTTCCCTGTTGCTGCTCGCAGCATTGCGTCAGGCGGGTCTCAGCGCCGTTGCGCTCATCCTTCCGTTGTTGCTTCTGTCGTACCTGACCATTCGAACGTCGCTCGGACGCGCCGAAGACGCAGACCGGCATGTGGCCAAGGTGGACCGACTCTATCTGTCTACGATCGAAACGCTGGCGACTGCCATCGATGCGAAAGATGAAGTGACGCATGGTCACATTCGTCGCGTGCAGATGGGCGCGGTTGGTCTGGCGCGAAAGCTCGGAGTACATGACGAGGCAACCATCAAGGCCATCGAGGCCGCAGCCCTGCTTCACGACACGGGCAAGCTTGCCATTCCCGAACATATTCTCAACAAGCCGGGAAAGCTCACAAGCGAAGAGTTCGAAGTAATGAAACAGCACGCTCGGATCGGCGCCGAGATCCTGGCGCCGGTCGAGTTCCCGTTCCCCGTCGTGCCGATTGTTCGCCACCATCACGAGAATTGGGACGGTTCCGGGTATCCCGACGGTATCTCGGGTACGGATATTCCGATCGGTGCTCGCATCCTGTCAGTGGTCGACTGCTTTGATGCGTTGACATCGGATCGCCCGTATCGACGGCGGATGACCGATGAAACGGCAATGGCCATCCTGCTCGAACGTAAAGGGTCGATGTACGACCCGCTTGTGGTCGACACGTTTCTTGCCGTGTACCGCGAGATCATGCCGCGTGAAGTTGAATCGACAGAGGTTGTGATTGCGAAACCGCTCGATGCCAAGACACTTCCAGCACCGTCCGCTCCGGCGTCCGCGCCGGTGTCCGTTGCGTATGCCGATGACATTCTGGCTTTGACGAGTCTGAGCCGGGCACTGTCGACCGATGGCGGTGTGTCGGATGCGCTCGCTCTGGTGTGGAGTCATCTGCGTCGCATGCTGCCGGCTTCCATGGCGGGCTTTTACGCGATCGAGTCGACCGGCAGTGTCGCCCTGCGGCACACGTGTGGCGCGGCACCTCCCGGTCTCCAGGGGTTGTCCATTCCTGCCGGTCATGGTGTGAGCGGGTGGGTCGCCTCGAACCGTCGCATGATGGTCAATTCGGAAGCCTCGCTCGATCTTGGTGCGGCTGCGGCGGCGGCTGTTCCGGCACTGGAACGCTGTCTCAGTATCCCGTTGCTCGATGGGGAAGTCCTCATTGGTGTGTTGACGCTCTACGCCGATCGTCCGTTCGATGAAGAGCACGGAAGGCTCCTGCAGACGGTTGCCCCACACATTGCAGAGTCGCTCAAGCTGGCCCTGAGCCGCGCAACTGCTCAGTCGACCAGCCTCATCCCTCCAGCCACGGGCGCAGGGTCTGCTGATTCGAGACGTCGAAGCCTTCGCGTGGTGAGCCGGCGCTGACGCGGATTGTCTGTCGCGCGCCGGCGCCGCTTGACGGACTCGGTGTCCCGGACTACGATGCGACGCCGGTGGCCGATCCGCACCGAACCCACACACTCACACTTCAGTCGTCGCGCGTGAGATTCCCTCGGGTGAGGCACTGCTGATGTCGGTAGCCGCGGACAACCGGCCGTTTTACACACGCCTGTACTTTCAAGTCCTCGTGGCCATTGCGTGTGGCGCCCTCCTCGGATTTCTGCGACCTGAAACCGGTTCGGCGATGAAGCCGCTGGGAGACGGCTTCATCAAGTTGATCCGCATGATCATTGCCCCGGTGATCTTTACGACCGTGGTCGCCGGGATTGCCACGATGGGGGACATCAAGGATCTGGGACGTATCGGCGTCAAAACTCTTTTGTACTTTGAGGTCATCACGACGCCGCTCGCGCTGATGATTGCGCTGATTGTCGTCAACCTTCTCGAGCCCGGCGTCGGTATCAATGCCGACCCGGCCACGCTCGATACCAAGGCTGTCGCGGCGTACGCATCCAGCGCGCAGCAGCTGTCCACCGTTGAATTCATTCTCAACATCATTCCGACGACGCTCGTCGATGCGTTCGCGCGGGGCGAAATCCTCCAGGTGCTGCTCGTGTCGGTGCTGTTTGGGCTTTCGCTGCTGTTCCTTGGTGAGAAGGGACGTCCGCTCGTCGGCTTCATCGAGCAGTGTTCGCAGGCGCTCTTCGGGATGGTTGGAATCATCATGCGTGCCGCGCCAATTGGCGCATTTGGCGCCATGGCGTTCACGATTGGCACGTATGGAATCGGCACCCTTCTCTCGCTTGGCAAACTGATGGGCGGCTTCTACCTCGCCTGCCTGGTCTTTGTGTTTGGGGGGATGGGTGTCATTGCCCGGGCAGCCGGCTTCAGTCTGTGGAAGTTTCTCAAGTACATCAAGGAAGAAATCCTCATCGTCCTTGGAACCTCTTCGTCTGAGTCGGTGCTGCCGCGGATCATGGCCAAGCTGGAACATCTTGGCTGCGCTCGGCGCGTCGTTGCCCTCGTCGTTCCGACCGGCTACTCGATGAACCTCGATGGGACGTCCATCTATATGGCCATGGCCGCCATCTTCATCGCGCAGGCCACCAATACCCCCATGTCTCTGGGACAGCAATTGGGCTTGATGGCGCTCCTGCTGCTGACGTCGAAGGGGGCAGCCGGCGTGACTGGCAGCGGGTTCGTGACGCTGGCGGCTACGCTCGCAGCATTCCCGGCCCTGCCCGTTGCCGGACTGGCGCTGCTCATTGGGATCGACCGGTTCATGTCTGAGGCGCGCGCAATCACCAACTTGATAGGCAATGGCCTTGCGGCGGTTGTGGTGGCCCGGTGGGATGGTGCGCTCAATGTTCGCAGGATGAACCGGATCCTGAACGGTGAAACACCGCAAGAGGCCGACGAGCCCGAGGAAGTGTTGGTTTCAGAGGCGCGGCCACTTCGGATGTAACGCTTACCACGGAGGTCACCGAGGTCACGGAGTATTTGTTGTTTTCTCTGTGGCCTCTGTATCCTCTGTGTCCTCTGTGCTGAAAGGAAACAAATGGAACTCGATTTTGTGTCAGGGCTCTTCGTGTTCATGCTGGCGACGTTCATCGGTCTGGACGTCATACGGCGAGTGTCGAGGCTCTTGCATACACCGCTGATGTCGCTGACCAATGCCATTTCGGCGATTGCGATTGTCGGCGCCATCATCGTCACGGGCGAGCAGCAGACGACGTTGAGCACGGTGCTGGGAGCCATTGCCGTGTTCGCCTCGACCACCAATATTGTCAGCGGCTTCCTCATCACCGACCGGATGCTCAAGATGTTCAAGAAGCGTGAGCCCGGCAAATGACGCTCGAGACGCTGATTCAGCTGATTTACCTGATTTCAACGGGCGCCTTCATCCTGTCGCTCAAATGGATGAGCGATCCGAAGACGGCGCGGCACGGCGTGTTTGCCGGCGTTGGCGCCATGGTGCTGGCGGTTGTCGGAACGCTGCTGGGCCGTGAGATCGTGGCCTTCCACTGGATTGCCATTGCGTTTGTGCTGGGCACCGCCGTCGGCATTCCACTGTCGTGGGTGCCGTTGACCGCAGTGCCGCAACGGACAGCACTCTCGCATGCATTTGGTGGGCTGGCGGCGGGCCTGGTCGGCACTGCCAAGTACTACATGTGGCTTGGAGACGGTGGACTGACGAAGTTCAGGATGACGGCCATCGGCTTTGAGGTTCTGCTGGGGTACCTCACGTGCACAGGAAGCCTGATGGCCGCAGGCAAGCTGCAGGAGGTCATCCCCACTCGACCCCTCACATACCGCAATCAGAACGTCATCAACCTGGGACTCCTCGCGCTGGCGGTGATGATTGCTGTGACGCTGGTGTTCAGGCCCGAGCAGTCGTGGTTGTTTCCTTTCATCATTGTCCTGTCGCTGCTGTTCGGCGTGCTCCTGGTCCTGCCGATTGGAGGGGCCGACATGCCGACGGTGATCTCGCTGCTGAACTCCTATGCCGGTCTGTCGGCGGTTGCGATGGGCTTCGTCATGGAGAACAAGCTGCTCATTACGGCAGGGGCGCTCGATGGATCGTCGGGCCTGATTCTGTCGATCATCATGTGCCGGGCGATGAATCGCTCGTTCACGAACGTGCTCTTTGGAGCCTTCGGTCAGGTGGAGGCTCAATCGACCGCGATCGAGCAGCGAACCGCCAAGGCGGCGACGGCCGAAGATGCCGCGCATTTGCTCGAGAACGCCAACAGCGTTGTGATTATTCCGGGCTACGGCATGGCAGTCGCACAGGCCCAGCATCGTGTTCGCGACCTCCGGGACGAGCTGACCAAGCGCGGCGTAAATGTGAAATTTGCCATCCATCCCGTCGCGGGGCGCATGCCAGGTCACATGAACGTGCTGCTCGCCGAGGCGGAAATTCCGTACGACAGCCTGTTTGAAATGGACGACATCAATCCGGACATGCCGCAAGTGGATGTGGCTCTCGTCATTGGAGCCAATGACGTCGTGAACCCCGCAGCACGACGCGACCCGAAGAGTCCGATTTACGGGATGCCCATCATCGACGCGGACAAAGCCAAAGCCGTCCTGGCAATCAAACGGAGCATGAATCCCGGGTTTGCCGGAATCGAGAACGAGCTGTACTTCGCGGATAACACGCTGATGCTCTTTGGTGACGCCAAGGCTGTCGTTGGGGATGTGGTCAAGGAACTGGCCGGAGAGACCCCGCACTGAACTGGGCTCTTGGAACTCGGCTCTCGGATCTCCGAAGATCGGATAACCGAGAGCCGAAAGCCAAGCGCCGAAGCCCTCCGTCAGTGTTCCGCTCTGGGAACGCCCGCCGCTTTTGTTATTTCACGATAACTCTCTGTTGCATAGCTATTTACAGTCGTGCTCATGCTTTCATCGTGTCTCAGGATGAAGCATGCCTGCATCGCGCGTCCCAAGGGCCTGTGACTGTAGTGGATTGATACCATTGCACTTAGTAGCTGGGAAGACACGTGGCAGACATGTTGCGTTATAGGGCGTTACATCACTGACACGCATGTCTTTTTCACGCGCCCTTGGCGTTCCGTCACCGTTATCGGCTGTCGAACCCACGCAGCTCATCATCGTGCGTCGAGGCCGTCA
>DATBJG010000032.1:0-7327 GCA_036556585.1 Vicinamibacterales bacterium | reverse complement strand
GAACCGGCGGGCCTTGACGGACGCTTCGAACATCGCGGCGAAATCTTCTTTCTGCTCGCTCACTACTTACTCCTCTTTACGCCTGCTTCTCGACAACCACCCGTCCCTCTTTGTTCAAGTAGACGTGATACTTGTTTCCGTCCTTGCACGAGGCGGCGTAGTCGCTCTCGGCCAGCACCGTGACGGCAACGACCTCGCCGCATGGTTGTCCGTGCAGCGCGATCACGGCGGTCAGATCTTGCTTGAGCTTCTCCTCGTCGGCAGGGGTTTGCGCAGCGAGGACACCCGCAACGACAAGTGATTGTAAGAACGCCACAGTGAGTTTGTTCATAAACAGTTCCGTTCAGGCTGACAGGGTCGCGAATTTCTTGGGGTCCTCGAGCAGGCCCCAGATGACCTCGCGTGACGCCACGATGGAGGACGCGAGCCTCGGGTCTTTGTCCTGCAGAAGCGACAGCACCTTCATCAACAACAGGTCGTATGCCCTGCGCAGATCCGTTTTTGTGAGCTTCGACTTGCCTTTGTGGTAGTCACGAAAATCGTCGAGCAGATCGTCGACCTGGTTCTTGAGCGTGATCTTCGTGAAAAGGCCGATCGCCGACGTGGATCTGACCTCCTCCTTCAACGCATCCAAGTCGAGCGTCGAAGTTGCGGCTGGGATGTTCGTCGCGGGCGACTGGGTCTTGGTCGGGGCCGCGGGGCTCGGTTTTGGCGCACTCGGTGCAGCCGGCGCGGCAGGTTGAGGTTGCGACGGCGAAGGCGCCGCTGGCTTCGGAGCAGGCGATGACGGCGCTGACGGTTTTGGCTGCGCAACAGGCTCCGGCGACACTGGGACCGATGGCTTGGCAACGGGCGGCGGCGTAGGTGCAGTGGTCACGGGTTCCTGCGGCGACGGCGCTGCTGGTTTGGCGACAGGTTCAGCCGCGGCGGATGGTGTCGGCTCGGCGACCGGTTGCGGCACTGGCTCGGTTGGTGTGGAAGCAGGCTGCGTTGCTGGATCGTCAGACTGGATTACAGGTGGTTGCCTCGCAGCATTCTGGGAATCCGAAGCCGGCGTGTCGAGTTTCTGGGCGCAACCTGCCGCGAGCAGCAACAGCAGAACAGCGGAACCGGCGTACATGACGAACTTCGCTGCAATTATGGTACCGGATGGGTGGGCCCAGATATGCCGCGTATTCATCACACCCGACCGGCTGCAGCCGTGTTTAGTGGTCAGGGCTTCTTTTCGTCGCCAGGCAGTATTGTCAGCAGCCGACCGTCAACAACCGGATTCCGATCACCCGGATGACCGCAAACCTCAGGCTCGGCGGCCCACGTGCCCTTCTTCTGGCGAATGTAGTGCTTGGTGAAAGTCCAGGGTCTAGTCAGTGCGACCGGATCGGTAATGGACACCTGATTCTCGAGGGTATTCGGGTCAACCAGTCGGATTCTCTCGGTGAAAACAGCCTCCTCGCTGAACGTCACAGGAGTGAGGTCGCCCCAGAGCCCGGGCCTTGCGCGCTTGGTCTCAATCACCAGCATCTGACCCTCCCAGCGCCCGATCGACCACCCCATCATCGTCGGCCACATTTCATCGGCTGGGGGATACGGGCGGGCATCGGTGTAGATGCGGCGTGTTTCATTGTCTGCAGAAATCCAGACCATCCCGGGCGTTAACGCAAACTCATAATCGAAAGGCGTCGCAATCAGATGCGGCATCCCGGTCGCGCAGAATACCGTGTGTGTATCGACGAGGGGATTCGGAAAATCAGGATTCCCCTGGTTCTCAGCCCGAATCAGGTCGACCTTGTACTTCTCTTCCCAGTCCGGCTTATACGGCGGATAGTCCCGGGTACCGGGAACGAACGCTTTGCCATCTTCCCTGTCCAGCAGCGCCGGCGAACCTTTCAGTCTCCATACGCCACTCCAATCCGGAAGCTTGGCAAACTCTTCGGTCCGTGACGAAGAGCCGGATGGCGCTTGCGCGTCTGACGGTGCACAAGACACCAACGGGACGATGAGCAGCACGGCGCCTATTGCGGGCATCACGGAGCGACCGCTCTTGACGAAACGTGGCATGGTCGTGACCTCGCTCGAATGGTTGTGAGCTAGCGATTCGGCTCACCCGCCGGATTGCCGCCGATCTTCGTTCCGTCGGCCAGTATGACATCGATGAGTGATCCGGCCGGGCGCCCGTCGCGCAACGGATGCAGGGTGACCGTGATCCGGTCTCCGGACTTCAAGGCGTTTGGCTTCCACCCTCTCCGCACCAGGCTCGAGGGAGAGCTGGTCTCGATGCTCCATTCCACTTCCTTGCCAGCCTTATCCTTCACCAGCAGTTGGATCCATGAATGAGGATTCACCCACTGAAACTCTTTCACGACCCCGCTCAACGTGCTCGTCTTCTCCATGTCAAAGGCGGCAAAGGAGTGATGGCCGACGAGCGTCGTTCCCATCAGGAAAACCATGAGAACGGCTATCCGCAGTGGTGCCTTCATGCTTCGGCTCTCCTTTGAAATGCGACGCAGTTTACGTGCGTTCGGACCATTTTCGCAGCCGTTCCTCGAGCAGCCTGGTCGCAGCGCCCGGATCACCTTCGACGCGCTGAAATTCCTGCTCGGACTCCACAATGACCTCGCCGAGATGCTCGTGCAGACCAGGCTGCTTGCCAAAGAGTCGTTCCCCTGTCGGGTACCAGCTTCTGACGAGGACAACCCGCCATCTGGCGTCTTCATACGATATGAGGAGACCCCTGGCGGGTCGCACCGGCCCGGGTTCCGGGGGCTCGTTAGAGCGAGTCACCGGGACGTCTTTCGAGAGCTCTTCGTGGAGCGCGTCTCTCAGCTGGTCACGGTCGCGACTGTGCAGGTACAACGGCCGCGAGGGGTACCCGCCAACAAACCTCGCATTCTGGCCACCCCGCTCCAGTCTGTCGATGAAAGTCCAGATTGGGCCTCGCTGTTTTCGAAACTGAACGTGATAATGCCATTGAGTGTTGAACCCCTCGCCGGCAACCCACACTTCATAGTCTGATGCGCCCGTTTCGGATCCAAGCTGCTGAGCAACGCTCAGCGCAGCCGCGAGCCGGAACGGCTCGAAACATCTGGACTGTGGCTCGTGGGCCGCCGACCTGACGACACCATGGTGGCGACCGTACGGGGCTGCATTGCGTGTGAGGACCAGATCTTGATTGCAGAGCGTGAACTCCAGCCGAACGAGATTCGGAAAGCACAGGCCCTTTCGTCTGCAGGCGTCAGGATCATCGACCGTGGCTGTCGGAATGCTGCCCGGCTTGAGGTCGACGGCGGCGGCTCGCTTCTTCCCTTCCTCCGTTCCTAGAAAGACGAACCTGGCTTGCGCCCCACATGAAAGACTGCCGCTCGGACACGACCTGTCGAGAAACCGGTATCTCGGGAGCCCGAGGCGGGCACGCAGTGCGCTATCGGACGCGTGCACAGGTCCCAGCGCTTGTTCGAGCTTGTCGAGGTACTCGAACATTGCCTCCACGGTGCGCAGCATCAGCTGAGACATGGCGGGAAACCAAAGTGAGTGAAAGGATCATCGCCCAGTCGATGGCCGCCCGCAGGTCGTCGGCGGTCGCGAAGCACACGCCGCCAAACACGAGCATCGCGGCGGCGGCAGAAACAATGGATGTCTTGTTCAGGTTCATGACGGACGTCACCTGACAAAGAATATCCCGCCTTCGACGCGGCTTACTTGCCGCGCGAGCGTTGCAGCCGCTCGTAATCTTTCTCGCCCTCGGCGCAGAACTCGTCGATGAGCTCGGTGTCGGGTTCGAGACTCTCGTTGAGCGTGACGGTGAACGGCTTCGTGTACACCTTCGGGTCGTCGATCGTCACTTCGATCTCCATGCTCCCGAAGTTCTTGCGGCGGAATTTCTCCGTCATCTTCGCGGCGTCGCTCATGGGGCTGCCCCAGGTGTCGATCCACAGATCGTCGTGGAAGCCTCTGGTTTCGACGACGAGCGTGTCGCCTTCCCAGTGTCCGACCGAATAGCCATTCCACGTGGGGTTCATATCGTCCGGGAAGGGGCGGCCGTCGATGAAGATCTGCCGGTACATCGCGTTCACTTCGTACAGCAGTACGAGCAGCTTTGGCGTGTGCACGGCTTTCGTCAGATGGGGCAGCGTCCAGTGACGCGGCGGGTTGTCGGGCAGACAGCGCACGTGTGGATCGTCGATGCTCAGCGCCGCATGCCGTTCTTGGAACAGTTTGGCGGCCCACGGTTGATAGGGAAGCGATCCCCCGGGCAGGTTGCGACCCAGGTTGCCGCCAAGCGGCGAGCCGCCGATTTCAATACCGCAGGGGATGGACTCGCCCCGGTCGTTCACGCACTGCTTCGGCTGGGCGGCGTGCCAGAGGCCAGACAGGTCAGGTTTTCCGTCTGGCAGGCGCGGCGCGGGGGCGGTCAAATCGGGCTTGCCGTCCGCTTTTCTCGGAATGCCTTCGGTCGGGTAGCGTATCCACTGCGCAAAGCCGATGGCCGGCGCCGCTATCAGGGTCGCGAGTATGCAGGCGAGCAGGTTGAGGCGCTTCATAAAATGCATCCTATCGCACGTGTGTGGGCACATCTGAACGGATTCTCAAAAAGCGAGTACGGTCTGGATCATCGGCACCCAACCGGCCATACCCGCAGTATAAGGAGTAAAGGCTCCGCCGTAAGGAGCTCTCTGAACCCGCATCAGCTCGGCGGTGAGCCATAGACGCTCGGTCGGAAGGAAATACCACTTCAAACCACCGGCGTACTCATAAGGGTTGCCAAATTGTCCGAAGACCTTTGAGCCGCGGGCATACAGCACCAGCGTTTTTGGAACGATGAATTGGCCCGTCGACAACTCGAAGCCGTGATCGAATGTGGATGCGACGGGAAGCGGCCCGTCGGCGGCGAAATCGCTCACCCAGCGAAGGAAGTATTGCCCATTGATCGAAAATCCGCTCTTCTTGAGACCGCCGTCGATCGCCCACATCTTGTAGGTGGCTTCCTGGACGGTCACACCCGGAGCAAACGCTCCGGTCGAGAAGGCGAGAACGCCGTCGGAATTGTAAATTGACGTGTTGTCGGGACTCGATTGGTCGGTCTCCGAAAAACGGTCTTCCCGGGATCTGGTAAAACTGGTTCCAATCCGTATGCGAGCATTCTTGGAAGCGAAGTAGTCGTCGTACATCTGCCATGACTTTCCGGGCTCCGAGTAGGAGCCCAACGGTTCCCACCAGGCACTGCCGGAAAACAGCAGATTCGTATCGATCTTGTTGGCCGTGATGTTCAGGGTATTGAGGCCGTTGCCGACAAACGCCAGATAGTTCAGTCCCTTCAAGGGCTCTCCGGTCGCCCACATTCCCTGGGTAAAGCCGGGGCGGAAGAAGTTGTCCGCCATGCTCCTGTCGGTTGGCTGGAAAAATGGGAATGTGCTGACAAGCGATCGGCTGCCTGGAACGCCCGTGTACCCTCCGGTAATGGTCAGGGCCTTGTTGAATCGCCAGCCGATATTCCCGGCCACGACGATCGAGGCGGCCCCGGCGGATGTCCAGACGGTGAGGCTGTACTGCAGCTTCGGGTCGAACATGTAACCGGCGAGGATGAACATTGAGCGGTTGACCGTAATGTCATTTCGTCGATGAACCTCGCGGACAACGCCCAGATGATCCGTGAAGGTGTCCGCGCTGTTGAGGGTGTTGAGGTATCGAATCTGTGTGTTGTTGTTGAACTTCAGCAGGAAAGGGACCTTCGCGCCCTCGGGATTTTGCCAGATGATGATTCCATCCTGATAATGATCCGCGGTCTCAGGTTTTTCGACGGCTGCTTGCTGTGCTGAAGCATTGGCTGCATTCGACGCGGGCCCTGGGACATTCGCACGATCTGCCGATGGCTCCGCCGCAGCGTCCGCGACGTACGAGTGCCCACCGGGCTGCACGACAGTCGTCGTGTCGCCATCAAGTCGTCGTTGCAATCGGTCGAGCCGCTCCAGCAGGGCGTTTTGCTGCTCCTCCATCTTGCGAAGCAGTTCTCGAACAACGGCGTTCTCTGCCTTCAAGCTTTGGACTTCGTTGTGCAGGTCGTTTGCGACGTCCCACTGTTGGCTGTCTGGCCGAGTTGCCTCGGATTGTGCAAAAGCAGAACCCCCAAACACTGTTATTGACGTCAACATCAGGCCGACAAAGGCTTTGATGTGTGCAGGATGTCTGAACATAGAACCTCCGTTTAGGCGCGCCGCGAGGACGAGCGCGTGCCGTGCCGGCGCAGGAATCGCATCGATCTGAACCGCTCTGTCGGACTTAACCGCACCGGACCCGATGAAGTCTATGTGAAAACGGCAACGTGACGACAGGCGGGTCGGATCTGGGTTAGAGAGTGGACGCTCATGATGGCGAGTTTCTGTGCAGCGGCGTTCACCAGACACTGACCGGGCCCTTGACGGATCCCGCCAGGACCGCGTCACGAACCTCGTCTATTGTTGCCAGGCCGCCCGGCGCGATGCCGCCCCACTCGAATGTCGTTTTGGACGGCGTCCAGAGGAAGAGCGCCACCCGCCACGTGTGGGCGCTACCTCCGAGTTCGTAGTAGACGAGGCAGTGATGATCGTCCGCGCACCCGGCCGCGACCAGGCGGCGACCCGGGACATTCGGACGGAACTCGGCGTCGCGTTCGACGATATCGAGTGACAGGCTGCCGAACAACTTCTGCAACTCCTCACGGACGCCGAGCGGCAGCCCTCTGATGGATCTCACAATTGAGCCGAACGGCTCGTTCTGCACATGACGCCGCAGCGCCCCTGACAACGCTCCGGGTACAGCAGTCTGCGCGCTTTCGAACACCACCCGCCCGCCAACCATCGTCATGGTCGGCCTGATGCGTCTGATCTCGGTGGCCGGTACCGTCATGTAGTCACGGTCGAGCACGACCAGATCCGCCTGCTTGCCCACCTCGAGGGAACCGAGCGTCTTCTCCTGGAAGAACAAATACGCGTTCGAGCGTGTGTGCGCGATCAGGGCTTCTTCGCGCGTCAACGTCTGATCCAGCACCTTGTTGCCGCCGACATCGAAACCGCTGACGACCCAGCCGAGCGTTACGAACGGACTGTAGTGCGAGACGATGGTCGCGTCAGTGCCGAGGCCGAATACGATGCCACTGTCTGCGATGTGGCGCAGCGGCATCCGCGCGCCGGCCTGCATCGCGGCGCCATGGACGCCGAGCGTAATACCAAGCGCTTTCGCGCGCGCGATGTTGACCGGCGAGATGTCGTAGATATGGCCGATCGTCCACCGCAGTCCGAGCAGCTGCGCCCGGTTCACCTGTTCCAGCGTGTCGAGCAGATCGGTAACGGCGTTG
>DATBJG010000031.1:0-17013 GCA_036556585.1 Vicinamibacterales bacterium | reverse complement strand
AACAGTTTTCAGTTCTCAGTCGTCAGTCTTCAGTAAGGTGTGTGCCGGTATTCGACAACCGAATCCCAGAATTACTGAAAACTGAATACTGACAACTGATGACTCTCATATGTCTTCCGTCTCAACCAAATTGGTCGTGATTGGCGCCGGGCCGGGGGGGTATGCGGCGGCGTTCTTTGCTGCCGACCTTGGCATTGATGTGACCTTGATTGATCCCGCGCCGAATCCTGGAGGTGTCTGTCTTTACCGCGGGTGCATTCCTTCGAAGGCGCTCCTGCATGCCGCCCACATCATTGACGGCGCCCAGCACGCGCGCGCTCTCGGGATTGAATTCGGCCCACCACGGATCGATTTTGCCAGGCTGCGTGCCTGGAAGGACAGCGTCGTCAAAAAGCTCACCGATGGGTTGGGTCAGGTCGCTCGGCAGCGGAAGGTGAAATACGTGCAGGGAACCGCGTCGATCCGCGATCCTCACACGGTCATGGTTGAAACTGCAGATGGAAACAAGACCATCGCCTTTGAGCGTGCGATTCTGGCCACCGGATCGCGACCGGCCCGCATTCCTGGCCTGTCACTGGAAAGCCCTCGCCTTCTCGATTCGACGTCCGCTCTCGAGCTTGCTGATATTCCTCGCAGCCTGCTCGTCATCGGCGGCGGGTATATCGGGCTGGAACTCGGCACCGTCTACGCGACGCTCGGTTCGCGTGTGACGATTGTCGAGATGACGTCGGGATTGCTTCCCGGAGCCGATCGTGACCTCGTCACACCGCTGGCACGTCGCATGGAAAGTCTCTGCAAAGGGGTCTTGCTCGAAACCAAGGTCGTGAGCATGGAGGAAGACGGCGCGGGGATTGCGGTCACACTCGAGGGTGCCGGCGCCACGGATCCACACCAGCTGTTCGACAAGGTGCTCATTTCCGTTGGCCGCCGCCCCAATTCCGATATTCCTGGACTCGACACGACGAACGTGAAGATCGGCGCACGAGGGTTCATCGTCGTGGATGAGCAGCGGCGCACGGGGGAGCCGTCCATCTATGCGATCGGTGACGTCGTTGGCGAACCCATGCTTGCCCACAAAGCGGCACACGAGGCGCGCGTGGCGGTCGAGGCGGCGTTCGGTCAGCGATCGGTCTTCGAGCCGGCGGCTATCCCAGCTGTGGTGTTTACCGACCCCGAAGTGGCCTGGTGCGGGTTGACGGAGCAGCAGGCACGGGCGGGGAATCGCTCCGTTGAGATCTCGCGGTTTCCATGGGCTGCATCGGGCCGCAGTATCACTCTCGATCGCACCGATGGCATGACGAAGTTGATCGTGGATTCCGGCACGCGTCGCGTGGTCGGTGTGGGAATCACCGGCCCCGGGGCGGGGGAATTGATTGCCGAAGGTGTCCTGGCCATCGAGATGGGCGCGACGGTGACCGACCTGAAGCTGACAATTCACCCCCACCCCACGCTGTCGGAGACGATCATGGAATCCGCCGAGGTCTTTTTCGGCCAGAGCACGCATGTATACAAACCCAAGCGGGCTTAGGACATTTCCGATTTCGCGATTTCTGATTAGTGAATCGTTGGTGATTGGCTGATCGGCGAATCGCATCGCAAATCTTCAACGATTCACCAATCACAATTCAGCAATCACGATCGATGATTTTCCTGGCGTCTTTGAAGATCCGGTCCAGCATTGGTGGCGTGAGCTTTCCTGTATTGGTGTTCTGACGGCTGGGATGGTACGACGCGATAACCGTTGGCCAGCCATGTACCTCGGAGCGTGCACCATGCGCGAAGGCAGGCCGCGGGCGAATCGCGATCCCTTTGGTGGCCATCACACGCCACCACGCATCGAACGCGATCTTTCCAAGGGCGACCACCACGCGAAGTTGCGAGAGCGCTGCAATTTCCGCCTCGAGGTGGACCTGACATGTGTGAAGCTCTTCGGGCGTCGGCTTGTTATCGGGTGGTGCGCAACGGACGGCTGCGGCAATGAAGGCTCCGCGCAACTCGAGCCCATCGTCGGCCCGGCGTGACGTAGGAATGTTGGCAAAGCCAGCCCGATGCATGGCGCGCATCAGGAAGTCGCCAGAACCATCTCCGGTAAAGACGCGTCCGGTCCGGTTGGCTCCATGGGCCGCCGGGGCGAGCCCGAGCACGAGGAGCCGCGCGAGCGGGTCACCAAACCCGGGCACGGGGCGGCCCCAGTAGACATCCTGGCGATGTGCGGCCTTCTTTTCTCGAGCAATCTCGGCGCAGTAAGCCCGAAGGCGGCGACAGCGGTCGCACTCGACGATCTGGTTCCTAACTGTCAGAAGATCCAAGTGCCCCGTCGGCTTGCTCTCTCGCGTGATAGGAGCTGCGCACGAGCGGGCCCGATTCGACGTGCGAGAACCCGATCCCAAGCGCATAGGTCTTGAGCTCGCGGAACTCGTCCGGATGATAGTAGCGGACGATCGGCAGATGCTCACGCGTTGGTTGCAGATACTGGCCAATCGTCAGAATCGAGCAGCCGACCTGTCGCAGATCCTTCAAGGTTGCCAGCAGTTCGTCTCGCTCTTCACCCAGACCGACCATCAGCCCGGACTTGGTAGGGATCTGCGGTGCGTGTTCGCGAGCCCGCTCGAGGAGTTCCAGCGTCCGTTCGTAGCGCCCGCCTGAGCGTGCGCGCCGATACAAACGAGGGACCGTCTCGGTGTTGTGGTTGAGCACATCGGGGCGGGCATCCAGGACCGTCCGAAGTGCGGCCGCGTCGCCACGAAAATCCGGAATCAGAACCTCGATCCGCGTGTCGGGGCGGTGCTGGCGGATTGCGTTGATTGTGCCGGCGAAAATCGACGCGCCCCCATCAGGGAGGTCATCGCGGTCCACAGAAGTGATGACGACATACGAGAGCCCAAGGCGATCGACCGCGTTCCCGACGCGATTCGGCTCAGCCGGATCGACCGGCGCCGGCCGGCCGTGTCCCACCGCGCAATAGCCGCATGCTCTCGTGCAGATGTCACCCAGAATCATGAACGTTGCCGTCCCGTAGTCCCAGCATTCGCCAATGTTCGGGCAGTGGGCTTCCTCGCACACCGTATGGAGCCCCAATTGACGCATCAGCTCTTTCAGGTGGCGGTAGGTGTCCGATCCGGGCGCCCGAACTTTGAGCCACTCCGGCTTGGGACTTCGTTGCGGCACTTCCGTGAGGGGGATGACGTGGGACATTCAGAGATTTGATGATCGTTGATTCGTGATTTGTGAATCGTTGCTGATTGTTGAGTTCCGATTGGTTGATTTACTGGTTGATTGAAGGCCCGGTCACAAGGTCTCTAAATTCACGAATAAATCGCCACTCAGAAATCGCAAATCGTCAGCGACTCACCAATCAGAGATCGCCCCTCTTCAATCTTCCACCGTCCAGTTTATATCGGTTGACGGATCGCCATGAAATTGGCGATAAGCATAGCGTGAGATCGCGCCGCTTCTCCTTGGCGTTCCTTGCGCTCCTGGCCACCGTCAGCCCTGTGGGCGCCCAGGATCTTGCGCCGATTCGTTACCTCGTCAGCTTTCCCGCACCCCACACGCACTATCTCGAGGTTGAAGCCGTCCTGCCTGTGGACGGACGTCCCCACGTCGAGCTCATGATGCCGGTCTGGATCCCCGGATCGTACATGGTGCGCGAGTTTGCACGACACGTTGAGGGATTCGTCGCGCGCGACGCACAAGGGCGTGTGTTGCCGGTCGAAAAAACGAGAAAAAACCGGTGGCGTATCACGACCGGCAACGCGACGACCGTCACAATCAAGTACAGGTTGTATGCGCACGAGCTGAGCGTTCGCACAAACTGGGTGGACGATCCGTTTGCGGTCATTAACGGTGCGGCCACGTTTGTCACACTCGTCGAGCAGGTGGCCCGCCCTCATGACGTGCGAATCGTTCTGCCGTCGGCCTGGAAGCAGACGATGACCGGATTGCCATCCGTTCCGGATGGGCAAGCACATCATTACCGGGCACCCGATTTTGATTCGCTTGTCGATTCTCCGATCGTGGCGGGCAACCCTGCCGTCCACCGGTTCGTGGTCGAGGGCAAGGACCACTATCTTGTGAACCTCGGAGACTCGAGCGGCTGGGATCGTGAACGTTCTGTTGGCGACCTGGAGAAGATTGTTCGAGAAGCCCTCAAGCTATGGCGCGAGTTGCCGTATGACAAGTACTTGTTCCTGAACGTGATCTCGGAGGCAGGCGGGGCCCTCGAGCACAAGAACTCTACGATCATGATGGCGGGTCGATCGTCCACGGCCACACGGCCGGCATATCTGACGTGGCTGAGCCAGGCGTGTCACGAGGTGTTTCACGCCTGGAATGTGAAGCGCCTGCGGCCGATCGAGCTGGGCCCGTTCGACTACGAGAACGAAAATTACACCGAGAGTCTGTGGATTGCCGAAGGGTTCACGGACTACTACGCGGATCTGCTCCTCCAGCGGGCGGGTCTCACGTCGCGCGAAGAGTATCTTCAGGCGCTCTCGTCGACCATCGAGTCGGTACAGGCGACGCCGGGGAGACTGGTTCAGGCGGTCAACCGCGCTTCGTTTGATGCCTGGATCAAATACTACCGTCCTGATGAGAATTCGGCGAATACCTCGATTAGCTACTACACCAAGGGCACCGTGCTCGCGTTTCTTCTCGACGCGAAGATTCGACGGGCGACCGGTGATGCCAGGAGCCTGGACGATTTGATGCGCCTCGCCTATCAACGGTATTCAGGCCCGAAAGGCTACACGCCTGAGGATTTCAAAAAACTGGTCGAGGAGATCATCGGTTCGCCGCACGGTGTGCGTGAATGGTTTGCGAGCGCCGTCGAATCGGCGACCGAGCTCGAGTACCATGAGGCGCTCGACTGGTTCGGGCTCCAGTTCCGTGAGATGTCCCTTGGCCCGCGCGCTTCTCTCGGCGTCACGACGCGTAACGACAACGGCCGATTGGTCGTCACCTCGGTTGGCCGTGATGTCCCAGGTTCGCCAACCGGACTCAACGTCGACGACGAGATTCTGGCAATCGGCGAGGTTCGCGTGCGCGCGAGCCAACTCGAGAGTCGGGTCGCGCAGTTTCAGCCAGGCACGTCGGTACCGGTGCTCATCGCGAGACGCGACGAATTACTGCAGCTGAATGTCGTTCTTGGCAGCGAGATGAGGCGTGGGTGGATGCTCGAAATGCGCCGCGACGCCACGTCCGAACAGCTTGCCCATCTCAATAGCTGGCTTTCTCAATGAACGAAGGATCGATTCCGTCTGGCGCTCGGTTCGGCGTATACCGGATCGACGGAATCATCGGCGAAGGGGGCATGGGGGTGGTCTACCGTGCCTTCGACACGAAGCTCAATCGCCCGGCGGCCATCAAGGTGCTCTCGGATGAAATTGCCGATGCCGCCGCTCGTCGACGGTTTCAGCGCGAAGCACAGACGGTCTCCTCCCTCAATCACCCACACATCCTGACCGTCTACGACGCAGGAGAATACGACGGTCGCCAGTACCTGGTCACCGAGTTCGTCGATGGGGGCACGCTCAGGGACTGGGTAAGTGAAAGCCCCCGCAGCTGGCGCCAGATTGTCGAGCTCCTTGCGGGCGTCGCCGATGGTCTGGCCGCTGCCCACGGTGCGGGAATTCTCCATCGGGACATCAAGCCAGAAAACGTCCTGGTAACGCGAAGCGGGTACGCGAAGCTGGCGGATTTTGGTCTGGCCAAACTTGAACTTGGCGCTGGAGTGGAGGGAGCCACGAAGAGCTTTGCGGCTGCCGATACGCGTGCGGGTGTCGTCGTCGGCACGCTTGCGTACATGTCTCCTGAGCAATCGGCTGGTCAGCCGCTGGATGTTCGCAGTGACGTGTTTTCGTTTGGCGTCCTGTTGTACGAGCTGCTGGCCAGGCGCAGGCCGTTCGAGGGGACGACGATCCTCGAGGTCTTGCAGGCCATCGCGCGACAACCGCCCGAACCCCTCGGGTCGGAGATTCCGCCAGAACTCCAGTTTGTCGTGCAGAAGGCCCTCGAAAAGGAGCCGGCCGATCGCTATCAATCGATGCGCGAGCTGGTCGTGGATCTTCGCCGCCTCGGCCGTCGTCGAACGGAAGAATTCGGTCATCGATCCGGCGCCATGGCCACACCCCCCGGCGTGGTCTCGCTTCCTTCCGAAGATCACAGACTCATCACACCCTCCTCACGGTCGCGACGCGTTCTGACGACATGGGGGATCCCGCTCGGCGTTGCGCTCGCAGCTGGTGCCATCGGATGGATGCTACGTCCTACGCTGATGACTGCGCCATCGTCGCCAAGCGTTCAGATTCAGCGGCTCACTGATCTGGTCGGCCTCGAGGAGGCCCCGGCCATTTCGCCGGATGGCAGGACGGTTGCGTTTGTCGCCGTCGCTGGCGGCCATCGCCAGATTTGGGTGCGCCTGATTGCAGGTGGTGCTCCTCTGGCCCTGACCCGTGACGAGATCGATCACTATGGTCCGCGCTGGTCGCCAGACTCGAGCAGTCTGATCTACTTCACGACGGGGGCGCAGCCCGGTGAGCCGGGAACGATTTGGGAAGTTCCAGCACTCGGCGGCGCTCCGCGGCGACTCGTCGAAGCGCTCGGACCCGGAGATCTGAGCCACGACGGAAAGAGTCTGGCGTTCTTCCGTTTCCACGAGGGCGCGGTCGAGCTGGCCGTCGCCAATCGCGATCAGTCGGGCACACGAGCCATTGCCAAATTACCGGGCGGCGCCTTTTCGAATCTGCGATGGTCTCCGGACGACCAACGCATCGCGCTCCTGCACGACGCGAGTGGGTTCGCCTTCGCGACAAATCTGATGGTCGCCGACATGTCCGGTGGCGAACCTCGCCGCATCGTCGGCGACTACCAATTCCAGGGTGCGACCTGGCTTCCAGATGGCTCGGGCCTGATCGTCAGTTCGTCGCAAGGCAGCCTGATGTCCTACCCTCCGACCTATAACCTGTGGGAGGTTCGTCTGGACGGAGGCACGCCATCTCAACTGACCTTCGGCGAGTCGTCGTACGAGTTTCCGGACCTGGGCACGCAGGGGAATCTGGTCGTGAGTCGCGTACGTGCCCAAGCGGACGTCTGGAGGTTCCCGGTCACCGGGCCTCCGGACGAGAACGTTCGGCGAGGAGTGCGAATTACGCAACAAACGGGGCTGGTCCAGACAGTGACCCTGAGTCCGGATGAATCCCGAGTCGCGTTTCTCTCCGACAACGGTGGCCATGCGAACGTCTGGACTGCACTTACCGACAATGGCGACATGAGTCCCGTCACGCGCGAGGCCGATCCGCGACTGGTCGTCGCCGTACCTGTCTGGTCGCCGCGCGCAGACTGGATTAATTTCCTCTCGAACCGCAATTCGAAGACTCTAGACGTCACTCTCTGGCTCGCCCGGCCTGATGGCAGCGACCTGCGGGACCTTGAGGTGACCGGGGCGTGGGCCTGCTGGTCTGTCGACGGGAAATGGTTGTATTTTTCTGACTCTGACGGTGGACCCTATCGCATCAAAAAACTGCCAATCGACGGCGGCCAACCGATGACCGTTCGCGACGACAACGCGATAGGGTGCAGCACGACCGAAGACGGCTCGTTGTTCTATGCGAAGATTTTGACGCAGGCGACTGGTGCCTGGGACTTCGAGTTGCGTGTCGCACAACCCGAAAATGGGCCGTCGCGCCTGATTGGCCGCGTATCCGGCGCGCGCGTTCCCGCGTCGGCCATCAACTTCCACGCGTTTCCTTCTCCCGACGGAAGGTGGCTGGCCACGCCGCTCCTGGACGGATCGACCACCAATCTGTGGGCCGTGTCCACCGACACCGGCGAGTGGCGCAAGCTGACCGACTTTGGATCGCGAAACGTCATGATCGCCCGACGCATTGCCTGGTCTCGTGATGGCCGGTCTCTCTACGCGTCGGTGTCGGATGTCGACTCGGATATCGTCATGCTGGCCGGGCTGACTGCAAAGTGAACGGTGAGCACATAACCAGGGGACGCTGAGACGCGGAGGGCGCAGAGAATTCCAGGGAAGGACTGACGACCGACGACTGTCGACTAACGACCGTCGACTGACGATTGTCGACTAACGACCGTCGACTGACGACTGTCTAATGCACGTGTGCTTGAGCCCGATCCGTTCGGAACCGCACGAACACGTGAAACGACTGCGGGGAGCCGTAACTCTCACGAAGGTTGTCCGAGATTGTATAGGCGGTGATGTCGGCGCCAACGCCAATTCGGCCATACCGTACCACCGCGAAATCGTGCACGTACCCTGCGGTAAACGCCGCCACGCGCGAGATCCGGTGCGGGTGCTGAAATCCGATCGGGTGGAAGCCTCCTTTGTCGAGAATGTCCTTGGCTGCGAGCTCGGCGCGTCCATAGATGGCGTTTCGCGTGTCAAGTTGCGCGTGCACCTCGAGAAGATATGCGTCGAGGTTGCCGTGAATCTCTCGTGTCTCTCCCCAGGCAAGCGTCGCATCGACCATCCGCCCGCTGTACATCACCGACGCGCTGAGCTTGGTGTGGTCGAATGGTTCGAGGATTTCGGGTCGGTGCAAATGGGCCCCTGAGAACTGCACGCGCCAACTGCCGCGACTCCATTCCACGCGTCCCGCCCACGAATCGAGTGGTCCGGTGTCAATGTCGGTTCGGTTTTCATCCGGCTCACGCCCGCGGAACCATGACGTCTCAAAGCGAAACTCTCGAACTTCCAGGCCAGCGGTGAGGACGCCATTCGAGATGTGAGTCGAATCTTGATAGTGATGTGACAGAGGCACTTGTGGATTGTCGACAGCCGATCGTCGATGCATGAAGACCGGTGGACCAAAGGCCGGCGAGCCCACGAGCCAGCCGGAGAAGGTAACGGCTGTCCGCGACAGCGGGTGTCGGTAGGCCATGCCCAGTTGCATCAGCAGATCATGGGGATGCTGGTAGTCGATCAGTGGGGCGCGCTGGAACACCTCGCCGGTCTGGAACACCTGTGGCGAGCCGAGATCCTGGATGGTAAACGGTTCGAGGGAAAGCATCGACGCCACGGTCACCGTGCCTCGCCCGGTCGATCGCGTTCCGGTGCCCATGAACCAGTTCTGCGACTCCCACTCCTGAAAGTCGGTGAACTTGCGACGCTGATAGTTGAAGCCGAACGCTGCAGACAGGTCACCCGTCCAGTCCCAGCGATGGGATGGCTGTTGCACGTCGTCCTGAGCCGGCGCCGGGCTCGAGCTTTCGTCACGGGACTGAGACGATGGATGGTCGTGTTGGGCGAACAGGTCAACGCAAGAAAGCCACGCGATCACGACAAGCAGGCAGAGACGCACGCGAGAGTGTGCGCAAAGGGCGTGCCCGGACGTCGGGCGTCCGGCCGCCTCCAGACGGCCACAATCGCCGTAGGGAACCGCCGTCGGGGTTGATATCATCCGGTCAGGAGTTTCCGCGGTCGTAATTGTTTACGGTCGAGGTAAATCGTTCGGGTGCCGAGTGCTTGGTGCCGGGTGCCGAGTGCTTGGTGCTGGGTGCCGGGTGCCGCGCGGCACGACGATTGCCACACCAATGAAGATGGAGCTGTGGTGCGGAGGACGTTGCTCACCGTGTGTCTGTGCATGACCGTGGCCTGCGGCGGCAGCAGCGGCGCGCCCACACCTCCCGCGGCACCTTCGCCGCCGACTGTCACCCCTCCCGCCCCACCCACACCCCCATTGACTGCGACGGTGACGATCGACGCCGACGGCGTCAAACCCAAAGAAGTGGTGATCGGGATTGGGGGACGAATCACGTTCGTCAATGCCGACGTTCGACCGCATGACATGTTCTCGAGTCCCCACAACGATCATTCGCGTCCCGACTGTCCTGAGCTGACTCGAGTCGGGTTCCTGGTGCCCGGACAAAGCCGAGAGACCTCAGTCTTCGAGTTGCCCCGTGAGTGTACCTTCCACGACCACATCGATCCGCTGTTCGAGCCTCTGATTGGGCGAATCATCGCCAAGTAGACCGAGAGCCCCGAATCCCAAACCCCAAACCCCGAATCCCGAGTTTTCCCGCTGAGCTTGACCGGCGATTCCGATCGACATATTCTGCAGGCGACCATGAAACCGTGGCGGCGTCGACTACCGACGATCGCGTCGATCTTCATCCTCTGGCATCTTGCGGCGGGCGCCGTGACCCCGCTGGTGATGCACGTGCTCGGGTTGTCGTCGATTGCGGTATCGGTCAAGTCTGGGGAAGCTGGTCCAGAGGTCTGCGAACATCACGCGATGCCGGGTGCCATCTGTCCCATGCACTCGAAGCCCAACGCGGAGCCGTCTGACAGCCCGGCTTGCGCAATGGTGGCGTGCGGGTCTGTCACTGGTGACCCCTTCGCCCTGCTGACCTGGAATGGACTTCTCGAGCCTGCCATCGAATTGGCCGAACCACTCGCCAGGAGCGAGCAGCCAGTTCTGGCGAGAGTTCTTCTCCTCGATCTTTTCGTTTCACCGACCACACCTCCACCCCGCGCCTAACCACGGGGACTTCAGAAACAGTCAGTCTGTTGACGAAACGCATTCGAGGTCTTTGGCCTCGAGCGGGTTCGGCTGTTCCGCGAGCGATCGCGGCTGGAGGGTACAGTGGGATCCAGAATCTCCTCATTGATCCTGCGCGGTGTAGCCGCTGCAGTGTTGATTGTCTGCGCAACCCCACAGGTGTTTGCGCAGAGCGAGGCCACGCTTCGTGGGCAGGTCATCGCGTTGGCGGACGGGTCGGCGCTTCCGGGTGCCGCCGTCACGCTGAAATCTGTTCCGAGCGGGCTGCTGTACGGCGTCACGCTCGATGCGGCCGGGCGGTTCATGGTGCAGCAGCTCCCGCCTGGCAAATACGTGCTGTCGGGTGTGGCCGACGGGTTTGCTCCCCGCGAGCTGGAGTTCGATCTCGAGCCTCGCGAGATCAGGCAGGTCACCGTACCGCTTGACGTGCGTCGGGTCGAGGTCAACATTGAAGTGACCGCCGATGCGTCTCGCATCGTGAGCACCCATTCGCCAAGTTCGACGGTGCTCGTCAACGAGCAGCTGCAGACGCTGCCCCCCACACAGCAGGCCAACTTGACCGACGCGATCGTCACGGCGGCGCCAGGCATGATTCGCGGTCATGACGACTTCGTGCATATTCGTGGTCACGAGGTGGCGCTGAACCCCGTTATCAACGGTGTGTCGTTCTGGGAGAATCCGCACTTTCTCCTGTCTGCAGGCCTGAGTCCCCTTGTGATTGATACCGCCAACGTCATGACCGGCGGGTTCTCGGCTGAATACGGCAACCGTTTCGGCGGAGTGGTGGACATCGTGACCAAGTCCGGGATGCGCATGCAGCATGACGGCTTTGTGTCGGCGACGGGGGGCGAGGCTGGTCGCGGCAGTGCGAGCGCGGAAATCGGCGGTCATCGCTCGCGCTTCGGCTATTACGTGTTCGGATCGGTCTTTACCTCCGATCGATTCCTCAGTCCGCCAGATCCGGTGGCGATCCACGACAGCGGCCGCGGTGGCCACGGCTTCTTGCAGCTCGACGGCAATCTTGGTGGATCAGGCGCGCTCAGAATTATCGTGATGGGTGACGGCGTCAATTTCGAGGTTCCCAAGACACCGTTGGACGTGGTACAGCGGCCCCTTGCCAACGCCTCAGAACGAAGTCGCCAGCAGACGTCCATCGTTGGCTGGACCAGGGCGGCATCGGACTTTGCCATTGGCGCATCTTTTTATCAAAGGTGGTCGAGTTCCCGATTGTCGCCAGCGGCCGGTCCGCTGACGGCCGTCGCCGGCTTTAATCGTGAGCTGCTGACGCTTGGAGGTAAGGCTGATGTGACACGCTTTGCCGGCAAGCATGCGATGAAGGCCGGTGTCGACGCGGTTCGTCTTCGGCCGGACGAGGAGCTTTCCTACAACTATTCAGGGTACAGCTCGCTGACGCACTTGAGAGAGTGGCCGCACATTCATTTCACCGGGGGCACGGTGAACTTTGCCGAACGCCGGTCGGGCGGTCAACTCAGCGCCTATTTCCAGGATGGGATCCAGCTTGGGGACCGGGTCACGGCAGACCTGGGTGTCCGCGTGGACCACTACAGTCTCGTGACCTCGGCAACGCACGCCAGCCCGCGCGCCAATCTGGCGTTTCGCGTTGGGGACCGTACCGTCGTCCACGCGTCGTACAACAACTTCTTCGTGCCGCCTCCCATTGAAGGGGTTCTATCGAGCAGTGCCGGCCTAACCCAGAGGATTCGAGAGATTGGCGTTGCGTTGCCGGCAATAGACCCCACGACCGAGCACCAGTTCGAACTGGGCGGATCGACGTCGGCTGGGCCGCTTCGTTTCGTGCTGACCGGCTATTACCGGGCGACCGACAATCCGGTCCACACGACGGTATGGCCCGATTCACGAATCTATTCGTACGCGAGCTTTGATCGTGAGCGTGCTCACGGATTGGAGATGAGAGCCGAAGCCCCGTCGCTCGCAAGATATGGGGTGACTGGATATCTCAATTACGCCATTGGCCGGGTCAACTTCTACAATCCGGTCACCGGCGGGTTCGTGACCGAGGTTGGGCACGTCACCGAAACCAGTCGATTCCTTGCACCCATGGATCAGACCCATACTTTGACGAGTGGGATGACGTATCGTCACGCCCGGACCGGTGCCTGGGCAGGCACAATCCTCGAATACGGAAGTGGCACACCAATGGGCCACGGAGGTGGTGACCATGAGCACGCGGCGGGGGAGGCCGCTCACGAGCACGCAGCGTCGAGCGGCGGACCCGCCCGTGTTCCCGAACATTTCACGGCCAACCTGTCGTTCGGCGTAGATCTTTTGCGCGATGGCAACGCGCGTGGAAAGCTTTCGATCCAGTTCGATTTCGAGAACATCACCGACAACACCTACCTGATTGCTCAGGAGGGTGAGTTCTCGCCGGCGCAGTACTACATCCCGCGGCTCTTTTCGGCGACGGCGCGATTCAGGTTCTGAAGGCATGTGACGGCGGGTCTAAAGACCCGCCGCGACCGGGCATGCGTCTATCGTGGTGCAGATCTCCCATGAGTAGCTTTTGGGCGGCCTCAATGCGCGGAATCGCCGCATCGACGATCCGCCTGCCTCGACTGGTTAGTGAACACAACTGCTGACGACGATCGTCGGTGGATTGACTGCGCCGAATGTGTCCCTTTGCTTCGAGGGTACTCATCAGGCGGGTGATGCCAGGCGTCTCTTCAACCATCCGGGCAGCGACCTGGAACGTGGGAAGTTCGTCGTGAAACCGGAGGATCGTCAGAACGTTGAACTGCGGGAGCGTCAGGTCGAACGCGTGAAGCGTTCGCGTCATCGCCCGTATTCTCCGCCAGCCTGACTTAGGGGGAATGACGTGAAGAACAGGACGATCGTTGGACTACTGCTGCTTTGTTGCGCGTGGGGTGCCGCCCCGAGCGCGGCACAGGTTGCCACTACAAAGTGTGACCGCGAATGCCTGCGCGGCAAGGTGACGCAGCTGCTGTATGCGCTGCTGAAGCACGACGTGAGC
This sequence comes from Vicinamibacterales bacterium, assembly GCA_036556585.1. Lineage (GTDB taxonomy): Bacteria > Acidobacteriota > Vicinamibacteria > Vicinamibacterales > JAMQPK01 > DATBJG01. Next base: position 3,480 of record DATBJG010000031.1, on the reverse strand, counting down.
GGCCTGCCCGTCGCCGACACACTGCGCGTAACCGAGGATGCCGTCGAGAAGCCGCTTGCGAAGATTGGCCTCGTCGGCACCGTGACGCGCCTGCGCGGCTTCCGTCAGGACATCATCGACGAGCGCGCCGGTGTGGCGGGCGCCCATGTCGTGGTAGAGGAAACCGGGGCGCCTGTGCTGCTGGTGGTGCGGCTGAAGGTGGTCGCCGACAAACTCTCCGAAATCGAGCTGGTGGCCACACGCAGCCGGGCGGAAGGGCTCATCTTCAACATCGATGGCCTGAGCACGCCCAGCGCAGTGATGAATTACGCGCCTCGACCCGAGCAGCTTGCCATGCGCGACGCTGCGATCAAAGCGGCGCTGCACTACCCGGAAGGGCTCAATGCCGCGAAGACCTTTGCCGCCGTGAACGCGCCCTTCGCGCCCGACGCCTATCGTTACGAGAACGGCCAGGTGATGGCAGGGCCGGACTGCACGTTCGCCCCCGGCTGCCAGAACATCTCCACCCAGTCGCTCGCGATCTTCCAGCGCCTCGGTGACGTGCAAACACGTGTCATCGCTGTGGATGAGCGTATGGGCATCGTCTGGCTGCGCATGGCCTGGGGCGTGCGCGAGCGCGGCGGCGATCAGTTGACGGTGTGGGAGATGTTCAAGGTCTACGACGGCCAGATGCACGCCGTGGAAGCGTTCATGCGGATCCTGCCGGTGGAGATGCGCAACGGCGGGTGGGAGTAACGTCCCCTGCCTTGACACTCGCGTTCGAAGGGTCCATAGTCGCGCAGTCGCGGCATCCAGAGACCAGAATTCTGTCGTAATCCTAGCCGGTTGTGGAGGTTTACGCTCATGAATCGAATACTGATCCGATTGCTGGTCGTCATGGCTATTCTCGCCGCGGTACCCGGCCTGGCGACTGCCCAAAGCCTCGCCGGAACCGTGCGCGACGCATCTGGTGCCGTGCTCCCAGGTGTCACGATCGAAGCGTCGAGCCCGGCGCTCATCACGAAAGTTCGCACCGGCGTCACCGACGAAACGGGGCAGTACCGCATCCCCGATCTTCCGCCCGGCACCTACAGGGTCACCTTTTCGCTGCCCGGCTTTGCCGTCGTCGTGCGCGAAGGCGTTGAGCTGTCGGGCGGTGGCGTCGTGACTATTGGTGCGGAGCTGCGAGTGGGGAGCATCGCCGAGTCGATCACGGTGACCGGGGAGTCGCCGGTGGTGGACATTCAGACGGCGCGCCAGCAGCTGGTCATCGAAGGAGACATCATACGCGCGCTTCCGGCGTCGCGGAGCTATGGCAACTACATCGCGGCCATTCCGGCGATTCAAGCCACGGGCTTCGGCAGCGGCGCGTCGACCATCAACAACTTCTTCTCGGCGCGCGGCGGACGGAGCACGGAAGGCCTCATCCAGCTCGATGGGATGAACGTGGGTGCGCCAGGCAACGGTGGCGGCGTGTCGGGATATCTCTACGACATGTCGAACTCCTCGGAAGTGCAGGTGGCCATTTCAGGTGGCCTCGGCGAGGTCGACCGCGGCGGTCCGGCCTTCAACATCATCCCGAAGACCGGCGGCAACACGTTCAGCGGCACCGGCTTCACCAGCTACGCCGGCAAGTGGGGACAGTCGAGCAACATCGACGATTACCTGCGCTCGTTGACTCCACCGTTCGGCGAGCAGCCGGCGCTCATCAAGAGCTACGACGCGAACCTCGCCGTGGGCGGACCGATCCTGCGCGACCGCCTGTGGTTCTTCGCCAACTCGCGCGCCATCGGAACCTATCAGGAGCAGCAGAACCTGTACGTCAACCAGAATGCGGGAAACCCGAACGCCTGGACGTGGGTGAAGGGCGAGAGCCCGAGCGTCCGCAACTCCACGTCCAAAACGCTCAACGCCGTGCGCCTCACGTGGCAGGCCACTCAAAGGAACAAGTTCGGGTTCTACATCGACTACACCAAGAACTGCAGCGGCGGTGCCTACAAGGAGGGCGGAGATCAGTGCCGAGGACCGGGTGACGACTGGGTGGCGTCTGGTCCTGGAGTGACTCCGGGCACGGCCACGGTCTCTCCCGAGTCGGGATCGATCTGGGACGCGCCCGCGAAGATCATGCAGGGCTCCTGGACGTCGCCGGTCTCGAATCGCGTACTCTTCGAGAGCGGCTACTCGGCGTTCTACACCGACAATGGCGATCCTCGGCCGTACGGCGTGCTGACGGACTTCATTCCCGTGACCGAGCAGTCCACGGGGGCCGGGGTGCCCAACGCGAACTTCATCTATCGCGGTTTCAATCCGGCGCCATCGAGCAATCAGAAGCACGCCACCTGGAAGGCTGCGGTGTCCTACGTCTCGGGCACCCACAACATGAAGGTGGGCTACCAGGCCGGGTACATGTCGAATAGGAACACGACCTACGTCGGCCGACAAATCAGCTACCGGTTCAATAACGGCGTGCCGAATCAGCTGTCGCAGCGCGTGGGCACGAACCAGACCAGCAACAGCCTCCTCTACAACGCCGTGTTCATCCAGGACCAGTGGACGCGCAACCGGCTGACGCTCCAGGGCGCCTTGCGGTACGAGACGGCCTCGAGTTGGGCGCCGGCTGGAGAGAACGGCATTCTCACCGACAACGAGTTCGGTGGTCCGTTCCTGCTTCCACGCACCGACGGCGTACAGGGCTACCACGACATCACGCCGCGGATGGGTGCTACCTACGATCTTTTCGGCAACGGGAAGACGGCGCTCAAGGTGACTGTCGGGGAGTACCTCCAGGGCGCATATACCGGGGACGCCTACACCATCAGCAATGCGGGCTCGACGCTCGTGACGACGACCAACCGTTCATGGTCGGATCCGAATGGAAACCGCGTGGCCGAGTGCGACTTCCTGAACCCGGCGACCAACGGCGAGTGCGGTCCGTGGTCAGCCCTCAACTGGGGCTCTTTCAATCGGGCCACCACCGTCAATCCCGATGTCCTCAAAGGTTGGGGCGTCCGCAATCGCGATTGGCAGTACGGCGTCGGCGTGCAGCAGGAAATCGCGCCGCAGATCGCGGTGGAGGTCAGCTACAACCGGCGGGTGTGGAGCAATTTCTTCGTCACCCATAACCGCGCGCTCACGGCCGCGGACTACGACGAGGTCACTCTTACCGCACCCCTGAATCCAGCCCTCCCCAACGGAGGCGGATACCCGGTCACATTTCTCACCCGTAACACGCGGAGCGCCCTTGGGGCGACGGACTCGTACTACACGACCACCGACGACTATGGTGACGAAACGCACTACTGGCACGGCATCGACCTGTCGTTCAACGCCCGGACGCGGTGGGGCCTGGTGGTTCAGGGCGGCACCAGCACGGGCCGCGGCGTGAACGACACCTGCGAGTCGCTGATCGGGCGGTTCGGACGGCCGAGTGCCCCCACACTACCGATGCCGCCTCCGAGCCTCCTGACGTTCCCCGCCGCGGGCATCGTCGACGGTCAGCGC
>DATBJG010000030.1:0-3332 GCA_036556585.1 Vicinamibacterales bacterium | reverse complement strand
ACTCCCATAGCAATTGCAGGATTGCAGAATTGCAGGATTGCAGAAAGTGAAGGGCTGAAGGGAAAAGTCATGAAGGCAAAGCTTGCGTTAATGAAGGCAAAGCTTGCGTTGGCATTCCTGTTGTTGACCGCTACCGCCGAGGCGCAGTGGTTGAACTACCCTACTCCCGGGATTCCTCGCCTCCCGGACGGCAAGCCAAACCTGGCCGCACCGGCACCGCGCACGCCTGATGGCAGGCCCGATCTGTCCGGGCTGTGGGCCACGCCGTGTCTCGAGTGTTCGCCATCGGAGCGGTTGTTTTTCGATCTGGCGAAGGACTTGAACCCGGCCGACGTGCAGATGACGCCGTGGGCCGCGGCCATCCAGAAGCAGCGTGAGGGCCGCGACCATGTCGACGATCCATTCGGCTACTGCCTGCCACCTGGCGTCCCTCGCATGCACTTCGTCATTGGCAGCTACCGGATCGTCTCCACTCCAGCCGTGACGGCATTTCTGCACGAGACGGCTGTGGGCATGATCTTCCGCACCGTCTTCACCGACGGGCGTCCGCTGCCCAAGGTCACCGAGCCCACGTGGCTTGGATATTCGGTCGGCCGTTGGGAGGGGGATACGTTCGTAGTTGAAACGACTGGATTCAACGACGGCGGCTGGCTCGACACCCAGAAAGGGCGCCCTCACAGCGATGCGCTCCATCTGACGGAACGCTTCCGCAGGAGGGACTTCGGTCACATCGACCTGGCAATCACGATCGACGACCCGAAGGCGTTCCTGAAACCCTGGACGGTCAGAACGACGCTAACCCTTCAGGCAGACTGGGAAATGCTCGAATCGTTCTGCGACAACCACGACAAAACAATGGAGCATCGGCGAATCTCGCCGGCGCCCCCCGAACCGCCGAGCCCCGCGAAGTAAGAGCAGGAACTCTGCGTTGAAAAACGTGCGGGCCTATTCGGGCATCAGCGCGAAGGTCCACACCGATCCGCCGGTGGGCACCTTGTCCGCCGCATAACGATTCGCCAGCCCCCCACCGAGTCCGGATGCCACCGTGACGTACTGGCGGCCGTTGTGCGTGTAGGTAATGGCCGTCGAGTTGACGCTCGATCCGGTCTTGAACTGCCACAGGGTCTTGCCGGTTGACTCGTCGAGCGCGAGGAACTCGCCGGTCAGCTTGCCGGTAAACACCAGTCCTCCCCCCGTAGCCAGCATGCCGGCGGAGCTTGGCAGATCGATCAGCGGGACCTCCCATTTCTTCTCGCCAGTCAATGGATCGATTGCGGTGAAGTGACCCACGACGGTCCCTGGCGGGATAACGGGAAGTCTGCTGGCAATTCCGGTGGAGTTGGCGCCAAGTGTCTGCGGTTTGGGCGGCGCGAGTTTCTGAATGCGCGGGATGTTCCAGGTGCTCGCGTAGACCAGCCCCGTTGCCGGATTGAATGCAATTGGGACGGCGTTGGTACCGCGCGATGGCCAGATTTCAACTTCCTCACCCGCAAGGAAGCGGCTGTAGACGTCGGTCAGCACCGGGCGGCCGGTCGCCAGATCGACGTGCGTGGCCCAATTGACCTTCACGTAAGGATGCGCCGCAATCAGCTTGCAGTTGGTCCGATCGACCACATACAGGAAGCCGTTCTTGTTCGGCTGGATCATCACCTTCCGCATCTCGCCGTTCACGCGAATGTCGGCCAGGAGATGTTCATCGGCGCCGTCCACGTCGTACACGTCGTTTGGTGTGTACTGATAGTGGCAGACGATCTCACCCGTTTTCGGCCTGATGGCAATGACGCTCGACGTGTAGAGGCTGTCGAGCGCACCGCGCGGCCTGGGGTCGTAGGGCTCCGCATTTCCGGTCCCCCAGTAGACGAGATCGAGCAGCGGATCGTACGACCCGGATCGCCATGTCGGTCCACCGCCGTACATCCAGGCATCGCTGCCCTTGGGCCACGTCTCGGACCCGGGCTCGCCGGGCGCGGGGATGGTGTGCCGGCGCCATAATTTCTTCCCTGTCTCGGGATCCCATCCGTCGAGAAACCCGCGCGTGGTGTACTCGCCGCCGGCCATCCCCGAAATCAACACGCCATTGACCACGATGGGCGCGCTCGTCGAGTAGTAGCCTTCCTTCGCCTCCGCATATTTCTGTTTCCACAGCTGCTTGCCCGTTTTCATGTCGAGGGCGAGCAGGTGGTTGTCGAGCGTGATGCGGAACACCTTGCCGTGATAGATGGTCGCCGCACCTCTCGTAATCGCGGCGCGCTGCATCGGCTCGAGCTCAACGGGCGTGCGCCAGATCTGCCGGCCGGTCGCCACGTCTATGGCAAACGTCCACTTGCCGTTGATGACATACATCACGCCGTTGTAGACGGTGGGCGACGCAAGCTCGCCGAGGTCATTCATGAGGCTCGCGTTCCAGACAGGGACGAGGCGCTTGACGTTGGACTTGTTGATTTGCTTGAGCGGGCTGTAGTTCTTGCGGTCGTAGCCCATGCTCTGCGTGGTCACGTTCTCGGTGTTCTTTCCATCGTTGACGAGCTCTTCGGTCGTTTGCGACAGTCCAGGCTGCGTCCAGGTCACGAGCAGGATTGCCAGTACCCGTGTGAGTTTCATATAAGCAGTCCCTTTGTTGTAATTCGCGATCCGCGTCTAGTGATCCGTTTGACCCGCTTGATCCGCGCGAATCTGCGTCCCGTGAGCTCGTGTGATTCGCGTAATCCGCGTCCCGTGACCCGTGTGATCCGCGTGATCCCGCGCAATCCGCGTCTACCGGACGAACACTTCCATGATCTCCACCGGCGACGTCCCGACATTGCGGAAGCCGTGCCTCGTGCCAGCGGTCATAAAGTACGGATGCCAGGGCGCCACCGCCACAGCGGGCGCTCCCTCCAGATCGAGCTGCATCGTTCCGGTGATGGGAATGAACAGATGGAACTTGACGTCGTTGTGCGCGTGAATCACTCGCGTCCCGCCTGGATCGACCACCACGCGCAACGCGCGGACCTCGGGTTGATCGCGAAGCACCGCATTGCTGACACCGGTGTTACCCTCACTCGCCAGCGGCCTGAGCGGCGTGTCATGATTGCCGGTCACGACAGCCGACTGACTGTGCGGACGCGCCTGAGCCACGAGCGCGACGCAGCAGAGCGTCAAGACGATCGCCCGTTCAGGTACTCTCATTGGTCCATCCTCGTGTTGCGCCAGCTGATGGCTGATGGCTGATGGCCGTTAATATAGTCGAACAATGGGCACGAGCTGCCAGTCGAATTCGGTCAGTCGGTCGGGTCCGAGACGTTCGACTTCTCTCAGAGCCGCGGCCGCCTCGGCCAGGAGCGCCTGGACAT
>DATBJG010000029.1:0-3348 GCA_036556585.1 Vicinamibacterales bacterium | reverse complement strand
CACGGTCGAAAAGGGCCGGACCGTCCTGCAGGCGGCTCTCGACCACGGCATCCAGGTGCCGTACTACTGCTATCACCCCGGACTTGGTGTCGATGGCTCCTGCCGGGTCTGCATTGTCAAGATCGAGAAGATGCCCAAGCTGCAGACCGCCTGTTCGACGATGTGCACCGACGGCATGGTCGTTTCCACCACCACTCCCGACGTGGTTCAGGCACGCGCGGGCGTCTTCGAGTTCCTGCTGATCAACCATCCTCTCGACTGCCCCGTGTGCGACAAAGGCGGTGAGTGCCCGTTGCAGGATTTCTCGTACAGCTTCGGGCCGCGCGAAAGCCGTATGGAATTTCCGCGACGGGTCTTTGACGGCGAGGGTGTTCGTGCTGACGTCGATTTCGGTCCGTCGCTCATGCTCAACCGGAACCGTTGCATTCTGTGCACGCGGTGCATCCGATTCATGCGCGATGTGGACGGCGATGCGCAGATTGGTATCGCCGATCGGGGCTACGGAAGCGAGCTCGCGACCTACAAGGAACAGGGTGTGCACTCGCTGCTTTCCGGCAACTTGATGGATGTCTGTCCGGTCGGCGCCATCACGACCAGGGACTATCGATTCAAGTCGCGTCCGTGGGACAACCCCCTTGTGGTCGACACCACCTGTACCTCATGCTCGAAAGGCTGCAACACCAGCGTCTGGATCAAGGCCAAGCCGGAGTGGGCCAAAGGCGCACGAATCGTTCGCGTGACGCCGCGCTTCAATCCTGCGGTCAACGGGTACTGGATGTGCGACATCGGTCGATTCGAGTATCACTGGGTCGAGGACGACGAGCGGCGGATTCGGACGCCAATGCTCCGGGACGCAACCGGCCTGCTGGCGCAGGCGTCCTGGAGTGAGGCTCTCAGAGCTCTTGGCGGGGAACGTCGGAGTCGGCTCCGATTTCTGCTGTCGGCGCATGCCTCGCTGGAAGAGATTTACCTGTTCCAGCGCATTGCCGGTGGGCTGGTCGGGCAGGATGCTCGCGAGGCCATTGCCATGAGCTGGCGCTACCGACCGAAAACCCAGCCGTCCGACACCAAGTTCACGGTTCCGGCCGTCGATGCACCCAACGTCTCGGGTGCCCGCGATCTGGGCGTCATCCAGAACGGCAGCCCGGCCTCGACGCCTGATATCTCGCGGTTGCGGCGGGCCATCGACCGGGGCGACGTCGCCGCCGTGTATGTTTTCGATCCTGGCCCCGACGGGTCGATCGGTGATGTCGCATGGCTGGCGGAAGCCCGAAACAGCGGCAAGGTGCCCTTGCTGCTGTATCACGGCGTGCTCATGACCGACCTGGCGCAGGGGGCTGATATCGTCCTTCCCGGTGCAACGTCCTTTGAAAAGGATGCGTCCTATACGAACGATCAAGGCATCGTGCAGGCCGTTGCGCGGGTAAACCCACCTCCCGGAGACGCCATGGAGGATTGGCAGGCGCTCGTCCACATTGCGGCGACGCTGGGAGTGCCTATGTCGTACACAAACGCCGATCAGGTCCGGACCGACGTGGGACGCGTGCTCGCCGGCAACCCGAGCTATGCGGCCATCGCCGAACTCTCGTTTGCGCGGCCGATGAGCGCGCGTACCTGGCTTCAGGCGTCGAATCCGTCAGAGCGGTGGAAGTGGGATTTTCTCTTCCAGGATCTGCCGCCGGTCAAGTTCGCCGGCGGCCTTGAAGCCGCGGCTCGCGAGTTGCCCGCTGGCGCGATTGCCCTGAAGAAGGTCGATGGATAAATGGAGAACGTAACGCTTCTAGCGGCCTTTGCTGCGGGGTTTCTGTCGTTCATCTCCCCGTGTGTGCTGCCTCTGATTCCGGGGTATGTGTCCTTCGTGTCGGGAGTCTCCCTCGACGAAATGCGCGGGGGGACCGACGCGAGGGCCTCATCGATCGTCCGTCGCCGCACGTTCTTCACGTCTCTGGCATTCGTCCTCGGCTTCTCGCTCGTATTTATCGCGCTAGGCGCCTCGGCCACGGCCATCGGTCAGCTCGTGATGAACCGGTTATCGCTGCTGGGCAAGATCGGCGGTGCCATCATCATCCTGTTTGGTCTTCACACCATGGGGGTCCTGCGGATCGGTTGGTTGTACCAGGAAAAGCGCGTGCAGACCAATCGAAAGCCCGCCAGCCTGTTCGGGGCGATGCTGGTGGGGGTGGCTTTCGCATTTGGCTGGACGCCGTGTATTGGACCGATCCTCGCGGCCATTCTCTTTGTCGCAGGCGCTCAGGACACGGTTCGTCAAGGGGTCATTCTTCTGGCGACCTATTCCGCCGGGCTGGCCATTCCGTTTATTGCCACGTCGCTGGCCATCAACCAGTTCTTTTCAGCATTTGCCAAGGTTCGACGGCACTACAAGGCCATCGAGATGACCTCGGGCGCGCTTCTCATCGTCATTGGCGTGCTGATCTTCACTGGTCGGCTGACCATCATTGCCCAATACCTGACGCCCTATCTGCCGGTCTTCTGACGCTACACTGAAGCGGCGTGACCCAGTCAGCTGCCCAACGCTCAGAACCAAACGCCGGTCTTCAAGCCACCCGAGCCAGCGGTTGGTGGCTCAGGCCCCTCGTCAGCCTCATTCTCTACATTCTCATCTTCTATTACTGGGTCGACCTGCGGACAACGATCGCGCTGCTCCGTTCGAGCGACCTGCGATTCGTGCTTTTGGGCGTTCTGCTCTATTGCGTGGGTCAGCTGGCGTCGGCGTACCGGTGGCTGCTGTTGCTGAAGCCGGTCCAGCTCACCTCGACTTACGCCCGATTGGCCGCCTTCTACTTCATCGGGATGTTCTTCAGCATTTTTCTCCCAACCATCGTCGGCGGCGACGCGGTAAAAGCCATTCTTCTGGCGCGGGAGACCGGTGCTCCGGCCCGGTCCACCATTTCGGTGTTCATGGATCGAAATGTGGGCCTTTTCGCGTTGCTGGCCATTGCCATCGTGGCCGCCTGGTCAGCCCCAACGATCGATCGTTTTCGTGTCTCGCTGTTCGTCCTCACCTGCGCGGCCGGGGTTGCGTATCTCGTGGCCAATGTCATGTTGATGAATGCCCGGGCATATGGTCTGGCCGATCGACTGATCGCACTGACGCCACTTGCCGGCATTCGGCATCGTGCGTCCTCCCTGTACGAAGCGGTTGTCCCGTACCGCCGTCACCTTGGAACACTCGCGGGAGCCCTGGCACTGTCGTTTCTTCATCAGGCGGTCGTCATTGGCGTGGTATTCTTGAACGCGCGCGCACTCGGCCAGTCATTTCCCATCTCGGCGCTTGCAGTCTTTGTGCCCCTGGTCGCATTGGCAGGCATGGTGCCTTTCTCGATGAAT